>JAZNVA010000050.1:0-4000 GCA_045592565.1 Eubacteriales bacterium
AAGAGCGTAAAACTCCCCGTCAGTGATCCATTTTCCGATAAATTGATGCATCTTCATTTCTCCCTAGTTTAAAATCAAAAGGTCCTTACGGTGTTGCTGTAAAATTCCTCTACGGTCAGTGAGGGATCGATCTCGGTAAGCCACGCCGAAAGGGTGGAAACTACGGGCTGCTCGGTAAAGAAGTGTCCCGCCTCCAAAAGATTCATGCCCGCCTCGGGGGCATCGCAGAGCTGGTGGTATTTCAGTTCGCCCGTCACATAGGTGTCGGCGCCCGCCGCGTATGCCGCCTCCACGTCATCCGAGCCTCCGCCCCCCAGCACGGCGACCTGCCGCACGGGACGCTTGGCGTCTCCCAGATTTACGTAGGGCGCGCCCAGCGTTTCTTTGACCTTAGCGGCAAAATCCTCCGCCGTTGTCTCCCGAGGCAGGGCGCCGATCCGTCCGATCCCTTCTTCTCCGAAGGGGATTGCGTTCTCCAGTCCCAGCAGAAGGGCAAGGCAGTCGTTGACACCGCCCCTGACCGCGTCCAGACGGGTGTGGAAGGACATGACGGAAACGCCGCCTCGGATCAGGCGGATCACCTTGTCCGCAATATAATTTTCTCCGTTCACCGCCCTCAAGCCCTTGAAGATCATGGGGTGATGAGAGAGGATCAGGTCATAGCCGTCCCTCAGCGCGAGGTCTACCGCCTCAGCGGTGACGTCCAGTGTGATCAACGCGCGGCGCGCCTCTCTCTGTCCGTCGGGACAGCACAAAAGCCCGTCGTTATCCCATTCGCAGGAAAGCTCGGCGGGGATCCGTTGATGGAGTTCCTTGTAAAGCTCGGCAACCGTCATGATTTCCAATCTCCTATCTCTTGTAATAGCTCGTCCTCCTCGGGACTCTCGGCGCCTGCCGATCGCTTTCCGTCGCGGCGAGCGGTCAGTACCCGCTCCCAGTGAAGGACAAGCTCCTCGCACAGGCTGTCTCGGCGGAGAAGGTTGATCCTTCCCACCAACAGCTCCAGAGGGGAATGGGGCGTGTCCGCCTCGCCGTCGTAGGAGGCGCAGAGGATCTGATAAAGCTTTTCCTCCTTGACAAGGACCTCCTGGGTTATGCGAAAGCCCTCCGCCAGCAGATAACGGCGAAGCGCCTCGGCGTGTGTCATGGGCTGTAGGATCAGTTGAATATTTTTGCTTTTCGTCCAAGGGGCGGCGGCGAGGATCGAGGCGATCAGCTCCCCTCCCATGCCGAGAATGAGAATATCCTCAGGCGCGAAGGGCGCAAGCTTGGATAGCCCGTCGCAATGGATCGGCGTCAGCTTTCCCTCAAGACCGCAAGCGCGAATATTGGTTTTTGCCCGTTCAATGGGCCCTTTATTGATATCGGATACGACGCCTCCTCGGATCCTTTCTTCCGTCAGAAGGGCAATGGGCAGATAGGCGTGGTCTGTGCCCACGTCTGCCACGAAGGAATCCTGCCTCACGAGATCGGCGGCGGCGCGTAGCCGTTGACTCAGCTTTGGTATGGTCATGTTTTACGTCCTTTGTAAAAAGGGGACTGCGTAACACAGCCCCCTCAGAGTTTGTTACAGCCCAAGCTTATTGCGCTGCAAGATAGTCATTGATCTTTTTTACAAGCGCATCGGCATCGGTTCCGTGAACCATGCAAGCCTGCTCAATGGACTCGCCTCTTGCCGAGGGACAGCCCAGACAGTGCATGCCGATCTCAAAGAAAAACTGAGCTGTTCCGGGCGCGTTGTCCAAAACGTCGCCAATGATGGAGTTCTTATCGACCTTCATATTTTTACCTCCTTGTTTCGATATCGTACTACACTATTATTATAAAGCAAAGATGGCGCGATGTCAAGAGCTTCCCCGAAAAAACGCATCATTTCACGGGACGTTCACAGAATTGGAAAAAGACGGAGAAAATAACGGAGAGTGGGGAAAAAACCATGGAAATATTCTCCTTTATTTTCAAATCACGGGCAAAAAAGAGAGAAAGAGAGGCGAAAGTGGGGCAATCTCCCACAACTGCCATATTTTGTGGGTTGCCTTTGGTGATGAAATCCTGTATAATGAGAACACCGCCCGCCGAGAGGGGGCGAGTTTGAAACAAGGAGGTTATACCATGACCAAGACAACAAGGCAACGATTGCGACGGACAGGCGTGTTTCTCATCGCCCTTGTGCTGATCGCGGCAAGCCTCGTTCCTGCGGCATCGGCACACGGCTACGATTTCCCTGAGGGCGCTGTGCCCGTTCGCGTGACGCTGGACGGCAAGGAGGTGCTGAAGGGAGAAGCGGTGATCATTCAGTCGGTTACATACGTGCCTCTGCGAAGCTTCTCTGAGCTGGCGGGCGCCGATTCCGTCTCGTGGGACGCAAGGACCGCCACGGCAACCGTAAGGAAGGGAGGCGTGACGGTATCGGTCACCGACGGCGGCTACTATCTGGTGGCGTCGGGACGGTATTTTTATACCGATCAAAGAGTTCGGAATATCGGAAATCGATTGTTCGTTCCCATTCGTCCCATTGCCAAGGCGCTCTCGGTGGAGGTGGAGTGGGAGAACGCCACCCGTACCGTAAAGCTTTCGTCCACCAAGAAGACGCTCACACCCGCTTCGGCGTATTATAATGAGAATGATCTTTACTGGCTGTCCAGGATCATCAGCGCGGAGTCTGCGGGCGAGAGTCTTTACGGGCAGATCGCCGTGGGTAACGTGGTGCTGAACCGTGTCAGAAGCCGACAGTTCCCCAATACCGTTTACGGCGTGATCTTTGATCGGGTGGGAGGCACGCAGTTTTCCCCCGTTGCCATGGGAACGATCTATCGGGCGCCTTCCGCATCCTCGGTGATCGCCGCCAAGATCTGTCTGGAGGGGTACAGCATTTCCGACGAGATCCTGTTCTTCATGAATCCCAGGATTGCCACCAGCAATTGGATCTCCCGCAATCGCCCCTTCGCTTTCTCCATCGGAAACCACGACTTTTATAAATAAGGTCAAAAGACCGACAAGAAAAACCCGATTCCTTGCGAATCGGGTTTATTTATTCATAGAAGAAGACGGACTTCGTCCTGCGACGTCTGTCAACGCGGAGGGGGGTAGCCTCGAAAAATCGCTCTATCTGAGCTTCCTCGGCGTGTCGATCAGCCCCGCGAGGTAATCGAGGGAGACGTTGTAATATTGGGCAAGAGTTTTGTAATGTTCTATGGGCATTTGCCACGCACCGCTTTCCCAACGTGCATATTGCTGCTGTCTTGTTCCCAAAATGGCAGCAATTTGTGTTTGCGTTTTGTCGGCATCCTCTCTAACGTCTCGAAGTCTTTGGTAAAATTGCATATGATTGTCCTCCGATACGAGCCGTGAAAACGGCTCTTTTTGTACAATAAGCAGATTATAGCATACATCACATATGTTGTTGTTTACATTACAACAAAAATGATGTAAAATAAAAATGAAAACAACACATATGTTGTACAAAATGCGATAATGGACAAAAAATCGGAAGGACTACGGTATGCCTGTTTTTGTCGAAAAATGAGAGTCGTTGGAGATTGGGGAGAAACGGAAATCGGAGATTTCTCAAAAAAGGAAAAAGGGTGTGAGCAAGCCCACACCCTGCGGAAAAGAAAAATCGCTCTATCTGAGCTTCCTCGGCGTGTCGATCAGGCCCGCGAGGTAATCGAGGGAGACGTTGTAGTAGGCTGCCAAGGTAACGAAATGATGCATGGGCATTTCGCGTTTTCCGCTTTCGTAAAGCTGATATTGCTGTCTGGTAATGTGTAAAACAAGGGCGATATCCTCTTGTTTTTTATCCAAATCCTCTCGCATATCCTTCAATCGCTGATAGTAGTGCACGTGGAATCTCCATTCAAAAAGTCTTTTATTAAGACAATTATATCATTGCATTCAAAAAAATGCTTGACAAGCATTCAAATGAATGCTATACTAATTTTAGTGCATGGTGAAACATCGATTGGAAAGGGGGATCTATCGTGAACAGGATATTAGAAAA
>JAZNVA010000051.1:0-2098 GCA_045592565.1 Eubacteriales bacterium
GATCTTCAAGCATTACGTATGGCTCGGTGTATTGTAAGTCCGGATTCGAACCCCGATTTGCGCCCATTGATTTCGGTACTTTACCATTCCGCGAAGCGCAAATCCCTCAAATGCAATGCATTTGAAGGGGTTCTTCATCGTACAGTGACCTTGCCAAACAAAAGAACACCATGCCTTATGGCATGGTGTTCTTTTGTTTGGCAGGGGCAGGAGGATTCGAACCCGCGACCCACGGTTTTGGAGACCGGTACTCTACCAGCTGAGCTATACCCCTGTGTCAATGACCTAACTATTATATCACATCTTTTTTTATTTTGCAAGAGGATTTTGAAAAAAATTATAAAAATTTTGATCCCTTGATTTTGGGGGAAGGGCAGTATCCCCCACAATAAGAAAACGCCCATTTGCCAAAGACAGACGGGCGGTGATTTCTTATTCAATATAGTTCATCAGAGCGGTTGCCGCATCCTTCAGATAGTTGGTAAAGGAAGGTCGGGCGGAGGCGGGAATTCGGGCGGCGGATACCTCAAAGTTCAATAATCCGTCAAATCCCGTCAAGGCAAGTCCGTGCATGGCGTCCTTCCAATTTACCGTTCCCAAAAAGGGAGCCAGATGCTCGTCCGCGACTCCAAAATTGTCATTGACGTGAAGGACCTTCAGCCGCTTTCCTATGTATGAGAGTCCATCGGATTGTCGGATCCCACTGAGATTGGCATGTCCAAAATCCCAGCATATGCCGATTCCTAACGCATCGGCAAGATGACAAAGCTCCTCGGGGGTCTGGCAATAACGGTGCTGTAGGATCGGTGCCGGATACAGCCCCATATTTTCAATTACTACGGAGAGACCTACCCGATTGGCATGTTCTACGAAGGGGGCAAGCGTTTTCATGACCCGATCGTATTCGCTTTGCAAGCAAAAATCCTTCATGGGCATGGGAAGGGCATTGGGGTGCAGAACGGCATAGTCTACCCCCAACAGAACCGCCATGTCAATGGCACTGTGCATAGATGCGCTGAACTGAGCCTTTCCTTCCTCGCTCTTGCTGTTACCGCGGGAGAAGGGAAGATGGCAAAGCGCGATCGGCACTCCAATTTCTTGGGAATTTCTTGCTATTTGTTCGATCACGTGTGGAAGAGCCACCCCATCGTGATACCACTCAGGGAAATCCAAGTCAAGATCAGCCGCGTCAAAGCCCATTTTCTTATGAAACAGAAGTCCCTCGCGGATATAATCAGATAAAGAATCCTTGGGATAACAATGAAGATTCAAGGAGGAGCAGGTGTGTAGCTGCTTCATAATGAAAGCTCCTTTTTAATTATTTATGCACGGAACGGGTGAAGCGATGCCTGACGATTCATTTCTTCTATGACCTCGGTAGGATTCTCAGCCTTAAAAATGGCGGAGCCCGCAACGATAACATTGGCGCCCGCCTCGGTAAGAAGCGGAAGATTATCGGCAGTAATACCGCCATCTACTTGAATATCTACCGAGATATTGTTTTCCGTGGCAAACTTGCGGAGAACACGAACCTTTTCGATGGTTTCGGGAATTAACTTCTGTCCGCCAAAGCCGGGTTCCACCGTCATGATCAGCGCCATATCCAGTTCGCTCAGCAAGGGGAACAGAACCTCGGTAGGGGTAGCAGGCTTGATTGCCACCGCCGCCTTGATCCCTTTGGATTTTATGTAGCGAACGACCTCAGCAGGATTTTCACAGCTTTCATAGTGGATCGTCAGCAGATCGGCGCCCGCCTTGATAAAATCATCGATATAGCGAATGGGATCGGTGATCATCAGGTGCACGTCAAAGACCGCTTTGGACTGTTTTCTCAGGGAAGTGATGACGGGCATGCCAAAGGAAATATTCGGAACAAATTGACCGTCCATTACATCCAGATGGAGATAGGGTACACCAGCATTTTCCACTTTTTTTACTTCTTCACCCAGTTTTGAAAAATCCGCGGCGAGAATAGAGGGGGAAATGAGTAACATAGAGCACCGATTGCCTTTCTTTTGTTTTGATCTTTTTTTGCGGCATGGCGGGAAGCGACATATCCGCATAAAATAAAAGGGAAGTACCGTACGCGTGGTGCGGA
>JAZNVA010000052.1:0-6604 GCA_045592565.1 Eubacteriales bacterium
TACACGGAAAGGAACCCATTATGGAAATGATCGAACAAATCAAACAATGTAAAATCGTACCCGTTGTGGTACTGAAGGAGCTGGAGGATACGATCCCCACTCTGCAGGCGCTCTGCGACGGCGGACTGCCCGTAGCCGAGATCACCTTCCGAACCGCTTGCGCCGCGGACGCCATTCGTCTGGCATCCAAGACCTTCCCCGATATGCTCATCGGAGCGGGAACCGTCATCAACGCCGAGCAGGCAAACCGCGCCATCGATTGCGGCGCGAAGTTTATCGTCGGCCCCGGCTTTGCCGCTGAGGTTGCCGAGGTCTGCCGCGCCAGAGGGATCCTTTACCTCCCCGGCTGCGTGACTCCCACCGAGATCATCACCGCCATCTCCTATGGCATCGAGATCGTAAAGTTCTTCCCCTGCTCCAACTTCGGCGGACTTGGCTCCATCAAGGCGCTCGCCGCTGCCTTCCCCGCAATCAAGTTCCTGCCCACGGGCGGTATTTCCGAGGCAAACGTACTGGAGTTCCTTGCCTTTGACAAGATCATCGCCTGCGGCGGAAGCTGGATGATGAAGGGAACCCCCGACGAGATCCGTGCAAAGACCGCGGCTGCCGTTGCTCTGGTGAACGGTTGATTTCTTCCCTGAAAAATTTAAAAAAGAGGTACATAGAAAATGAAAACAGTATGTTTCGGTGAATTGATGTTGAGACTTGCTCCCAACGGCTATTATCGTTTCTTCCAGAACGATCAGATGCAGGCTACCTTCGGCGGCGGCGAAGCAAACGGGGCGGTTTCTCTTGCCAACTACGGCATGGAAAGCTCCTACGTGACCAAGCTCCCCAAGCACGCCATCGGTCAGGGGGCTGTGGATTCCCTCCGTTATTTCGGAATCGACACCTCCAAGATCGTTCGCGGCGGTGATCGCGTTGGTATCTACTTCCTGGAGAAGGGCGCTTCTCAGCGCGGTTCCGTTTGTATTTACGACCGCGCGCACTCTGCTATCGCGGAAGCAAAGAGAGAGGACTTCGACTGGGATGCTATTCTGGAGGGCGCTGATTGGTTCCACTTCACGGGCATTACTCCCGCTCTGGGCAAGAACGTTGCCGAGATCTGTCTGGACGCCTGCAAGGCTGCCAAGGCAAAGGGCGTGAAGATCTCCTGCGACCAGAACTACCGCGGTAAGCTCTGGACCCGCGAGCAGGCAAGAGAGACCATGACCGAGCTCTGCAAGTACGTTGACGTCTGCATCTCCAACGAGGAGGATGCAAAGGACGTGTTCGGTATCGAGGCTGAGGGAACCGATATCACGGGCGGTAAGCTGAACCACGAGGGCTATAAGTCCGTGGCAAAGCAGCTGGCGGATAAGTTCGGCTTTGAGAAGGTTGCCATTACCCTTCGTTCTTCGATTTCCGCAAATGACAACGACTGGGCAGGTATGCTCTACGACGGCGAGAACTACTGCTTCTCCAAGTCCTACCACCTGCATATCGTTGACCGCGTAGGCGGCGGCGATAGCTTCGGCGGCGGTCTGATCTACGCGCTGCTCAGCGGTCAGACCACCCAGCAGGCGCTCGAGTTCGCCGTTGCGGCTTCCGCTCTTAAGCACTCCATCGAGGGTGACTATAACCGTGTTACCGTCTCCGAGGTCGAAAAGCTCGCAGGCGGCGACGGATCCGGACGCGTTCAAAGATAAGGGCGCGAGGACGCGGGGATGCGATAGGGGAAACTTTTTTTGAAAAAGTTTCCCCTAAAACCCTTTCAAAAAGCGTTCCTGTTTTGGTCATGGGAATACACGACAGCAACCTTTCTATCCGCCGAACGGATGGAGAGGTTCTTTTTTCTCACTTGAGTGTCGAATAGGATTTTTCCAGTGCGGCTTGCCAGAAATCCTCCACGTCGTAGCTCTTACCGCCTGTCTCGGACCTGTCCCTCTTCTGTGGAGCAGATATCCATCGCTTTTCCTTTCGATCCTCCCGCCACCAATCCAGAAGGATCTCCTCCCCGCTCCTGCCCTGCTTTTCCCCATAGAGGACAGCGCGGCTCTCCCGCTTTTCCAGATAAGCGCGGGGCAATCCTGCCGCCAACAGCCTCTCTTTTTCCTCTCTCGTCAGTCGGGGAACGACAGGCGGAGCCTCGGTGGTGGGGGTGGTTGGGAACGGGATCGGCTCGACGGAGGCAGGAACGCGCTCCTGCGGGACGCAGGGAGAAAAGGCTGCGCTTTCCTTTTCTTTTTTCTTTTCCTCCTCCTTCCCATTGTCATTGTCATTATCCTTTTCATTATCCTTATCATTCCCATTATCGGCTTTTTCCGAAAAGCCAAAAAACCCGCGGCTTTTTTCGTTTGAATCAGAGGAGGGTATCCACACCTCCTCTTTTTGTGTAACCTTGGGCGGTCTGCCGCCCTTCCTTCCTCTTTCCGATTGTCTCCGACACATCTCCTCGTACGCCTCTCGATCCCGATCCAAGGCGGTACTGATGACCGAAAAAAGGATCTCTGCCCCAAGGGAAAGCTCTCGGGGCTGTTTTCCCGTGATCTCATAGTCGAAAATCGCCGTAAGCAGATCCCCCCGCTCCTCCCGAGACAGGAGTCGGATCTGCTTATCGTAACTGTGATATAAAATGAAGCTCTTTTTCTCTTGCCTTGCCATATGGTCAGCCTCCTTCTGGACACAGTATACCACAAAATTCAGTCTCAAAAGGTTTCCTTCCGTCTCATTTTGTCTCATTTTTTGAAATTTTTCAGGCATGACGAAAGAACGTGATCCCGACGGAGTCGGGTGGAGGAGTTTTTTCCAAGATTATAACTCCTTCCGTCACGCTGTCGCGCGCCACCTCCCTCGGGGAGGGAGGCTTGGAATAGCTTCCGCAAGGACAGACCGGCGAGGACGTCGGTTAAAAACACGCGAAGCGTGTCATTCTGAGCGTGGGAAGAATATTGGTATACCTCACACAAAGCACCGAAGAATCTTTTTGCCGCAGGCAAAACCCCACCCGCTGACGTGGGTCGCAAGGGAAATTCCCTCCACTGTTTACAGTTCGGTCTGCTTCGCAGACAGATCCTTCGGTCTGTTTGTGTACCGTTCCCCCCAGCATAGTTCTCTGCTCAGGATGACAGACTTCGCAACGCGAAGTCTGTGGAGAGGGTACGATCTTCTTCCATGTTGGATGGGCGCGCGCAAGCGCGTGCTTTGTCACAGCCTTTCGGTTTGCTCATGTCACGGGATTATGCTTGCGCACGCCACTTGTTTGTCATAGTATTTTTCCGCACTTTCATGTTTTTTAACAATAGTATTTTCGGACTTTTTATTGTTTTTATTATTGATTTCAATACAGTTCATTTTTATTTTTCTCATCTCAAAAGCGGTGTTCTGCGTACTTGAAGCTATGCTCTTTTTCCGCTGTCTTCGCGTGTTTCTCTCTTTCTCTCTCAAAAGTCGAAAAAGGTGCTTTTTCTTTTGGCAATATATACATATTGTAATTCTTTTTTAAAACAAACGTGGTGCTTTTGCATAAAAAATCAAAAAATTGCTACTTTTTGCCCCTATTCATCAAAATATTTATAGATTTCTTTTTCTATTCGTGATAGAATATATTCATATATCCTTACATCTATATAAAAAAGGAGAAAAAATCATGAAACTGCGCAAACTCTTATCACTCACACTTGCGTTTTTGATGGTCGCCGCTCTGGTGCCCGCACTCCTCGTGCCCGCATCCGCAGCAGAAGCCACTCAGCCGCAAGCACTTCCCGAGCTGGGTAGCGACTTCTACGTGGAAACGATCAACACGCAGACAGAAACCGCTCTGAAAACCACATCGTACACACAGATCCAGACCAAGCCCGCCACAGGCGTGACCGCTTCCAACTGGGTCAACGCATCCGGCGTTATCTTCAAGATCAAAGCTACCGACGGTACCTGGTTGACCGATACCACGTCGACCGCTGATCCTTACATGATCTTTGCAGTAACCGCCGTTGCTCAGCAAAATGTTACCCAGTATAAATCGGGCGGCGTCACCGCGTCCAACTACGCAACCTTTAACACCTCGGACTATTTCCACGGAAACTACGCATCCGAGTCAAGAAACCCGAAGCTGTTGCACGACACCTCCACCATGTACTACTCCGATGACAACGGTGCATCGTGGGGCTCTCTGACCAACAGAGAAACTCTGAATCATAAATTTTACGGTTTCGACCTGAAGGGTCTGAATCCCGACGGCGTTTGGGTCTATATTCCCATGGATGAATTCTTCTACTACGGCGGCTGGCAAGGCAACGCTGAAGGCGGCGGAGTAACCGGCTACTACTCCGGCTTCTCCTCCTTCCAGGAGGGCGTGGGCGTTCTGCAGGCAGCAGGAAACACCGCTCTGCATTCCCTCCAGCTTTCCTACAGAACCTGCACCTCCGTGGAATATACAAACGGTAACTACAATTTCCTCGGAAACCCCGCTGCACAGTCTGACGTTACCGCGTCCGACATCCGTCTGGTTTACGACATCATGGACGACGTAAGAGTCTCCGAGAACGCAGATCAGGTTGATCTTTACGTCAATCAGCCCAACCACGTATCCGATCAGGTAGTGACCGCTACCGTAGGTGACGGCGCACCCACCACCCTGACAGGCGCCGCACAGGCAGACGGCAGAGTGAAGTACACCCTCTCCGGTCTGACCGCACAGGATATCGGAAGCAAGGTAACCTTCTCCTACACCTCCGCGGCTAAGTCGATCGCCAAGACCGCGTCGGTGATTCTGGCAAAGAATACGTATGAGACTCTGCCGAGCACTCTTACGCTCCGCAATCCTTCCACCGCAAGCGCTTCTCCTCTCTATAACAGAAGCTCTGTATTTGCAGGTGACTCTCTCATGGCGGCTACCCGCGACAGTGCCGCAGGCGGTTGGTCGGGACGTATTGCCACCGCCTACGATATGACCAATCAGAATTTCGGTATCGGCGGGAGAACCCTTTCCTGGTGGGCAACCAACACCAACAAGAGTGAGATCATCCGTCATCAGATCGGATCTCAGATCAAGCCCTCCGAGCAAAGCAAGAGAGATACCGTAGACTACGTCATTCTGGACGGCGGTATCAACGACATCAACCGCACCGGTTCCACACTTGGAGCTGTTTCCACCAATCCTCAGTACGGAGCTGATATTGCTACGATTATCGGAAGCTTGGAGTACACCTTCGCTCAGGCAAAGCGCGCGTACCCCAATGCCACTGTCGGCTTTATTATTCTCTACCAGATGCCTTTGGCGAAGAGCGGCAGTATGCCCAACGGACTTCCCTGCCGTGATCTGGAATACGCAAAGCAATTTGTGGACGCTGCCAAGGCAGCCTGCGAAAAGTGGGGCGTTTACTATCTCAACATGTTTGAGGATCAGAAGTTCAACAATATGATCGACACCGACAACGCAACCTCCGCATTTCTGGATAACGCCGATATGCTTCACCTGAACGCGGCGGGCTACGAGCTGACCGCTCCTTACGTTGCCGCTTGGATGGAAACTCTTCCTCTCTCCGAGAACGCTGTTCCCGACGTTGAGGATGAGGCTACCCCCGAGGAGCCTACCCCCGAGGAGCCCATTCCCGACGAGCCTCATATGCCCACCGCCCTTCCCGACAGCGGCGAAGGCTTCTACAGCGAGCTGTTCCGCGAAACTCCTTCTACCGCGCCCTACAACTTCAACAACGAGAGCGGAAACTTCAACGACTGGTATAAAGCAGAGGGCGTAATGTTCAAGCTGGATGCGGCCAATGTGGGCAGATGGCATTCCAACGAAAATGCCGTTGCAAACGACGTTTACTTCTGCTTCGACCTTGCGCTCTACACCAGACAGAATGTTTACGGCTATAAATCCAACGGAACCAAAACCAACGGCTATGGCGTATTCTGGACCAACGACGAATTTTACGGCGAGGAGCAGACCGGCAATCTGGCAGGTGCTTCCTCTACGGCGTACTACACTGAGGACGGCGGTAAAACTTGGTTGACCGCTTCCACGGGTACTTCCACGTCCCGCGCAGGCGTCGGTATCTACGCGATGAACTTGACAAACGTCAATACCGAGAACGTATGGGTATATATCCCCATGAGCGACTTCTCTTATTACGGCGCGTATGAGTCGGGCGGACACGCTCTTGGTCTCAAATCTTATCACAAGGGATTCGATACTCTGGAGAACGGTATCGCCGCTCTTGAGGAGGCAAAGGCAGGTAACGTTGGTTCCACCGCTTACGGAACCACCGCGAGAAACTTCCTGTTCACCGCTTCCACTCCCTCTACGATCACCATAGACGGCTCTACCCTTTCCAACTGCGCGACCGCAGGTGTTACTATTTCCAATATGCAGTTCGTTTACGACGTGATCGATACCGCTTCGGTTACCGTTGAGAACGACCTTGCCATGAGCATCTACGCGGCAGAACCCCAAAAGGCAGCGGGAATCGTCAACGTATCCGCTACCCTTGGCGGCGAGACCTACGAGCTGACCGGCGTTGCTCAGGCAGACGGACGCGTAAAGTACACCCTTGACGGTATTCTGCCTCAGCAGATCGGCGATGACATCGTCTACAACTGGACCAATACCGCAACCGGTCTC
>JAZNVA010000053.1:0-2350 GCA_045592565.1 Eubacteriales bacterium
AGTTTAGTATATCACGTCGGAAAGATGTTTGCAACAGGAAGAAAAAAACATCAATATCCCAAGGCTTCGAATTCTTTTTGGCGCTCCGAGAGAGTATCCAGAAAGATCTCCCAGGTTTTGGGATTGAGAAACGGATTGCTGCCGGGGTTTTCCAGCATATATTCTCTTTTTTCCACGGTACAGTTGTGATAAGGGTGGTTGCCGATGGTGATATCCACCTTTTCCCGGCGAAGCTTTTCAATGGATTCTGCCATCAGGGCGCATTTGTTTTCGGGGAGAGAATATTCTCTGTTATACGCTTTGTAGGTGGTAAGGAAGCCGACGCCGCCCCAATAGCCGCAACGAAGCGTTTTTTCTCCGTCCCTTACGTCGAAGAAAAACGCCATGGTTCCCATGGTGTGCCCGGGGGCGAGAACACAGCGAACGGCGGTGTTTCCGAGACGGATGATCTCCCCGTCTTCGATGGTTTCATCGGGCCAGCAGACCGTATCGCCGGGGACGGCGGAAAGGTGACACAGCGCTCTCTCGGGCATTTCCCGAAGAAGCTCGGTATCCACTCTGCTCATCAAAATTTTTGCGCCGTAAGTGTCTCTGAGTCTGTCACCGCCGCCGAAGTGATCAAAATGACCGTGGGAGGTGATGACGTAGCGGATATCGTGAGGATCAAAGCCAAGCTTTTCGATGGAGGCGATGAGGTTGTGGTAGCTGTGAGAATAGCCGCTGTCAAAAAGGATCAGACCGTCTCCGGTATCTATTAAATGCATACAAACCTTTTTATCCCCTACGTAATAGAGGTTTCCGAAAATGCAGAACGGCTCTAAGGTAAAAGCGTCGGGATCGGCATAAAAGGGCGCGAGATTGGGAAGAAAGTTACCGAACGTTACCTCATAAGGCTTGATGGGGGCAAGGTTTGTTTCTTTGTAGGTTTTTTCCATTGTATCCTCCTGGATCTATAGATTTGGATAGCGCTTTTGTAAAGCGTTGTAGCATTTTTTTGCAAGGGAAAACGCGAGAAGGGCAAACAGCGAGCCGAGGATCGCCCCGACGATGACGTCCGAGGGATAGTGGACCAAGAGAAAAATGCGGGAAACGGCGATCATCACGGCGAGAAAAAGCGCGGCGCTGCCCCATTTTTTGTGATAAAGAAAAAGGGCGACGGCAGCCTCAAAGGAGGCGAGGGTATGGCCTGAGGGGAAAGAATAGTCTTTTGTCATTTCTCCCCATAAAAGGCGAAGATGAAGATCGGGATCTAAGGTATAAGGGCGGGGACGGGCGAAAAGATTTTTCATGACCCCGTTACCAAGGACAAGACCAATCACAAGAGCGATGGACATGGTCATGCCGCACAGACGGGTCTTTTTAAAACAAAGGAGAAAAAGAGCTACGGCGATCCAAAAGATACCGCTTTCTCCGAAATAGGTGATAAAAGACCAGAAGGCGGCGCCGAGATCGGTGCCGTTTTCCTGAATACGGTGCAGGATCTCAAGTTCCCATTGGATAAACGTTTCCATAGTTCCTCCTACTGAACGATGCGGTCGTAGATCTTAAAGCCGTCGCCTGTTTTTCGAACGAAAACGATCATATCCAGGCGGTCAATGAAATCCTGCCTGTCCCAACGGTGGAGCACTTGATCGAAAGATACGTGGCAACAGAAAGTATTTTCATCGAACGGAAAAAAATCTTCAATGACTTCGTTTTGAAATTCGTAGCTGTCATGCTCGCCCCAGGCGTAGATCCAGGGATTGGCCGCGGTGTTTTTATAAAATTGGCTGGAGGTGTCAAAATACGGACGTACCGAGTCAATTTCGCAGTCTGCCTGCATCCACTTGGCGTATTCTTTCATGCCTGCAAGAATTCTTTGCCCATGGGCGTTCTGCAGGGCGGAGTCATAATTGAGTTCCGCGGTAAAAGACCCGTCTTCATTTTTTGTCAGCAGGTGGCTTTTTCCGCTTTTATCCACACAGCGGATCTCGGGAGGCAGATAGAGTCCGTCCACGGTGTAGCTTACCATAGTGATGCCGGGAACGCCCGATCTTAAAAATGCGTTAAAGGGATGGGGATTTTCTTCCGTCTTATACTTTTCGCCGACTTCCCGATCACCCAGATAAAGCTTGGACGTGGAGGGGAGGAGAACGGTAACTTTTTCCTCCGGCTTTACAAACAGTTCCAAATGGGAGAAAGTATAGCCGCGGAAACCGAAGCCCACTTCATCCTGATTGCGTACAAGGTGAATGGTGGCAAGCTTTTCGCTGGGAACGACGCCGTTTTCATCGGCTTCGGCTTCGGGGTCGGTAAGCACGACGTGATAGCGGGCGATCTCTTCCGTTACCTGAGCCGAATAATAGGTCAT
>JAZNVA010000054.1:0-8486 GCA_045592565.1 Eubacteriales bacterium
CGTCCGCCCCTATTCCTTCCAAGGAGCAAAACGCTTCATAATTGCTTGCGCGACCCGCAGTCCGTCCACTGCCGCGCTGGTAATTCCACCCGCGTATCCTGCGCCTTCGCCGCAAGGATAGATCCGATCCCGTCCCACTGCCGTCATCGTCTCGCCCCGAAGCAACCGCACAGGCGCGGACGTTCTGGTCTCTACACCGGACAATATGGCGGTGGAATCGGAAAATCCTTCCAACTTTTTCTCAAAGCTGACAAGTCCGTTTCTTAGCTCCCGACAAACAAAATCGGGCAAGATCTCATCCATAGAAGCAAGGCGAACCCGTCCGTTCCGATAAGTGGGACGGACAGTCGTAGGCGCTTGTCCGCGCGTCTCCTTCAAAAAATCTCCCACTGTCTGAATGGGCGCGGAATAATCCTCTCCACCCGACACATATGCCTGCCTTTCCAAACGTCGCTGGAAAGCAATGGCGCTCTCGGGAGTTCCCCCTACGTCCTCAGGTCTTACCGAGACGCATACAGCGGAATTGGCATTTTTGCCATCTCTGGCATATCGGCTCATGCCGTTGACCACCACGCCCCCATCCTCGGAAGCGGCTCCAACCACCTCACCGCCGGGACACATACAAAAGGTATAAACGCCTCTGCCCGACGTGGTGTCGGAAAGATGATATTCTCCATGTCCAAGCTTTGGATGTCCCGCAAAGTCACCGTACATGGCTCGGTCAATATTTTCCTGCAAATGCTCGATGCGAACTCCCACAGAAAATGGCTTGGGCTCCACGGCAAATCCCTGCTCCATCATCATACGATAGGTATCTCTCGCGCTATGTCCAGGTGCCAAGACCAAAGATGAGCAAGAGATCTCCCCCTTCGTAGTAAGCGCGATCACCTCCGCGCCTCCGCATTCTCTGATCCCGTCCAGACGGCAACGGTACATGACCTTCCCGCCCAGCTCACGGATCCGATGAAGCATATTATCTACGATATCAACCAAAAGATCGGTTCCGATATGGGGCTTTGCCGCCACCAAGATTTCCTCGGGTGCGCCGAATTCGCAAAACCGACGAAGCACATATCCAATGAGCGGATCATTGATCCTCGTCAGGAGCTTCCCGTCTGAAAAGGTTCCGGCTCCGCCTGCGCCAAACTGCACATTGGATTCGGTATCAAGGATCCCCTCTGTCAAAAAGCGCTCATTCTTTTTGCATCGCTCTCTCACCTCGTCCCCACGATCGATCAGGATCGGTCGGTATCCCTGCTCGGCAAGGAGCAATGCGCAGAACAACCCCGCAGGTCCCATGCCAACCACCAAGGGGGGCTTTGCACACGGCTCGTCTCCTCTTACCAGCTCCATGGTTTTCTCATAAAGAGGCGCCACAGTATACCGACATTTGGCGGGCAGACAAACCGTCTCCCCATCCTGTGCGCGAACCGTCACCGTATAAACCAGTCGAACACGGTCTCGACGTCTGGCATCCACAGAGCGTTTGCTCACTTCAAAACGAAGTCGTGCAGGGTTGATCCCTGCACGCTTCAGCTCCGAGGCGGCGAGAACACACGCCTCTCTCTCGTCGGTATCGGGCGAGAGACTGATCCCGCTCATCACAAAACCGACTATCCTTTCTTGCCTCATCCTCGTCTCCGTCCTCATCAGAGAGCCGACTCAACCCAACCGTCCGCTATCGACACCACGGTGGATTCCTCTATCCCCTCTTCCTTTTCCCGATCCTCTCTGTTGGAGGCATAGATCCAGATCAAAAGTGCCACCAGCACACAGAGAATAAAGGCGAGGATATTCTTTTTTCTATTCTTACGGACAACGTAGGTGCCGTCGTCCTCTACACGCTCGTTCTGTTTTTTCTTTGCCATAACGCCCTCCCTTTTTGTCCGGTCTTACTTGTTCTTTTCCTTACGGTAATGCTTTCTCATCAATTCGTTTTGTCCAACGGAGGAAAGCATACCGTTGAGCGCCTGCTTCAGGGAATTATAGTTGTAATTACGCTCCAGATTGCCGTCCAACGCCAGCGAAATAGCTCCAGTCTCCTCCGACACCACGATCACGATAGCGTCACTGATCTCGGACATACCGATTGCCGCCCTGTGTCTCGTTCCCAAGTCCTTATTGATGTCATCCTTGGTAGAAAGCGGAAGGAAGCATCCCGCCGCGCAGATCCGTCCCGCGCGAATGATCACCGCACCGTCGTGAAGGGGCGCCTTGTCAAAGAAAATATTTCTCAGAACAAAGGGAGACAGCGCCGCATCTACCGTCACACCCGATTTGATATATTCCCCAAGCTTGGTAGAACGTTCAATAACGATCAACGCACCCGTCTTGTCGCGGGAAAGATCGCTCACAGCCGTACAAATCGCATCGATCTCCGCATTAAGAACCGAAATGTCCTTAGAATCTGCCGTAATGGTGCGAATTCCCGTCATAGGTGTTCCGCCTACCTTCTCCAGCACACTGCGAAGCTCGGGCTGAAAAATGATCAGAATGGCGATCAGACCGATCTGACGAAGGTCACCGAACACAAATCGGATCGCGGGCATATCCAGCGCATCTCCCAAAAGGGAAAGCGCCAAAAAGCACCCCAGACCGATCAAGAGCTTCCCTGCCCGTCTCTCACGAATAAATGAATAAATAAAATATAGAATCAGGGCGAGCAAAAAAATATCCACTACGTCCAAAACCGTGATCTTTTTTACAGTTTCCACCACGTTGGAATCCACGTAATTGATTAAGGATTCAAAAAAAACGCTCAACGCATCCACCTCGTTTTTCTTTCAGTCGTTTCAGAATCGATCAGACGGAATCATACACATTCCTATCCAATTTTAATTATATCATACTTATATGTGTAATTCAAGAACTTTTTTCACAGTTTTCACATTTTTTTGGTGTTTTTTCGATAAAAAAGCTCCTCTGCGGCATCTCGCAAGAGGAGCTTTTCTTTCAGTTAAAATTCTTGTTCTATTCTCTCAGCACTGTTTCATCAAGCGAACATAAAATTCCACGGCGCGGCAGATACAATCCACGCGGATCCGCTCGTTGTTTCCGTGAATGGTCGCCCGCTCCTCCCCCGTCAGATCCATGGCGGAGAATCGGTAGACACGGTCGCAGATCCGTCCCCAGTGTCGGCTGTCGGAGCATTGTACCATCAGATAGGGCGATACGATCGCGCCGCGCCACGTGGACGCCACTGCACATGCGACCTTTTCCCATTCCGCGCAGTCGGTGCGGGATACAGGACTGGGATTCATCCCCTCTATTTTTCGTATCTCCACGCGCTCGTTATCTACCGTTTTTTTCAGATACTCAAGGGTACTATCCATGGTATCGGCGGGGTTAAGACGTATATTGGAAACGAGTATTGCCTCGGGGGGGATCACATTTGCCGCCGTACTTCCTCTCATTTGCGTAAAGGCGACCGTCGTTCTCATAAGGGCATTCAGCTCTCCACCCTGCTTTTTGCAAAGGAGGTCCAGCACCCAACCGAAACACCAAAGATTGGCAAAGATCAAGCGATAGAAGAAGCTCGAATGCCTGCCAAGGGTATCAAACATTTTGGCGGCGGGCGCAGTCATATGAGCGCGGGGAGGATGGCTCTCTATTTTTTCGCATGCATCAGCAAGCTCCACAACGGGGGAATGGGGCTTAGGCGCCGAGGCGTGTCCGCCTTGGGAACGCACCTTGTATTCAACGTTCATCATTCCCTTTTCGGCAATTCCGATCAAGCCGCAAGGGGCGTTCACACCGGGAAATACTCCCTCTACAACGGCGCCTCCCTCGTCTACGACCATGGCGGGACGGATCCCGTTTTTCTCAAAATATTCCACGATCCGAACAGCGCCCACGCCATTGATCTCTTCTCCGCCCGAAAAAGCAAAATATATGTCGTGCTCGGGAGAAAATCCCTCCTCCAGCAAATGCTCAGCCCCCGCCAGCACACCGCCAAAGGTCACCTTGGTATCTAAAGTTCCTCTCCCCCACAGTACGCCGTCCTCTAAGATTCCCTCAAAGGGCGGCTTTTCCCAATTTTCCTCGCATACGGGCACTACGTCATAATGCGCCATAAGAACCGTAGGATCCCCTTCCGCTTTTCCCTTCCAACGAAAGAGCAGCCCGCGCCCTTCAAAGCGCAAAAGCTCACAGGTCTCAAAAACGCGGGGATAAAGAGTGGGAAGCAAGTCGATCAGCTTCTCAAATTCCCCGTCATCCTCCATGGCGGAATCCCGATAGGACACGGTTTTACACCGCACCAGACAGCGCAGGTTCTCCACAGCCCGTTTCTTGTCAATTTCAATTTTTTCTACCTGCTCAAGCGTCTGCCCCTTGGGACGAAACGCCAGACCTCTCAACAGCAGTACAGCCGCAAAGGCGACAATGCCTCCACCAACCAATCCCGCGATCATAACTCCCATAGAGATCCCCTCTCTTTCCCTTTCATATCATTTACCCTTATTATATCACAAACCGTCTCCATCTTCAACCGTTTTTTAAAAAGATAACGGGATCCCCCTATGAGGGATCCCGTCTGGGTATCAAAAAAATTATCTCTTGGACAGGACGTCACGCTCGTAAGCCTTGACTTCCTCAAACCAAGCCTCGCCGCCCACAACGCCGCAAGTCTCACAGTACTCGTTCCAAACAGCGCCCCAAGGATAGCACTTCAGCTCCTCCTGACGAACCATCAGCTCGGTGTAATTATCCTCACGCTGCAGCTTTGCCAGCTCCTCGTGGGGAGTCAGCATGGCGATGAGCAGCGCCTTGCGGAAGTTTCTCAGACCTACAGTCCAAGCCGCAATACGGTTGATGCTTGCGTCAAAGTAGTCAAGGGCAATGGCGATATCGTCGATTCTTCCGCTCGCCACGATCTCCTTGGCGATCTCCCGTGTCTCGTCATCCAGACGGATCACGTGGTCGGAGTCCCAACGAACCGAACGGGTAACGTGGAGCGCCAGCTTCTTGGAGAACAGCAGCATGGAGGAGATCTTATCGGAAACCACCTCGGTGGGGTGATAGTGACCGTTGTCCATCAACGGGGTAATGCCGCGGCTGAGAACGTAGCCAAGACCAAACTCGGCAGAGCCTACCGTATAGGACTCCAGACCGATTCCAAACACCTTGGATTCCAGCGCTACGTAAACCTTTTCCTTGTCGTAGCCGATTCCGAGGATCTCATCCACAGACTGCGCGAAGCGAGCTCTGGGAGAGAAGCGATCCGCGGGGATATCCTTATATCCGTCGGGGATCCAGATGTTCATTACACAGGGAATACCCGTCTCCTCGGCAAAGTATTCTGCGATGCGCAGACATGCCTGACCGTGGCGTACCCAGAATGTACGGATCTCCTCGTCGGGAGAGGACAGCGTAAGACCGTTTGCCTTGGGGTGAGAGAAGAAGGTGGGGTTAAAGTCAATGCCCATGCCTCTTTCCTTTGCAAACTCCACCCACTTAGCGAAGTGCTTGGGCTCCAGCGCATCGCGATCTGCCCATTCGCCCTCCTCAAAGATGGCATAGCACGCGTGGAGATTCAGCTTATGCTTACCGCCGTCAAGGCTCAAAACCTTGTCGATGTCAGCCATCAGCTGAGAGGGGGTAGTTGCCTTTCCGGGATAGTTACCCGTGGTCTGGATACCGCCGCTGAGAGCTCCCTTGAAGTCAAAGCCAACCACATCGTCACCCTGCCAGCAATGCAAGGATACGGGTACCTCCTTCAGCTTTGCGATCACGGCGTCGGTATCAATTCCGATTGCCGCGTATTTTGCTTTTGCCAATGCATATTCCTGATTCATGATATTACTCCTTTTTATGTATTTTATATTCGTTCAAGCGTACTCACGCTTCGATCTTCTTGACGTCAAAGGACGCGAACACCGTCTCTCTCGCTTCGGGGATTGAGGCGAACACACCTGTTCCAAGCATCTGAGCCAACAGATTTCCGATTGCTGTCGCCTCGGTAGGACCCGTGTATACGGGAATATCCAGCGCCTTGGCGGTCAGCTCATTGAGGTAACCGTCCTTACTTCCGCCACCGATGATGTGGAGAGCATCGGGCTTCTTCCCTGTCATCTCAACGATCTCACGAATGGTCTCTGCATAGCACTCCGCTAAGCTGTGGTACACACAGCAGAGCATCTCCCCAAGGGTCATTTCGGGAGCTGCGCAGTAGGTGCGGATCGCCTCCATCATGCTCTTGGGCGCAAGGAATGCCGCGTCGTTGACGTTAATGCGGTACGAGGTATCACCCACGGCGGTCGCCATGTCGCAAAGCTCGCCGAAGGAGTATTTTCCATCCAGTTCCTTGCGGATCGACTGAATGATCCAGAGTCCCATGATGTTCTTGAGGAAGCGGAAGCGACGCTCCACGCCGCCCTCATTGGTAAAGTTATGACGGCATGCCCACTCAGAGGAATCGGGAACGAGACGCTCGATTCCCATCAGCGACCAAGTACCCGAGCTCAGGTAGGCGATGTTATCGGAGTTGGTGGGAACGGCAAGGACCGCGGAGCCTGTGTCGTGAGAAGCGGGATGGATGACCGTCAGATCATAGCCGATCCGCTCCACGATCTCGGGACGGAGCGTTCCTACCGTCTCTCCGGGAAGACTCAGCTTACCAAAAAGCTTTGTGGGGTATCCCAGCTTCTCGATCAGCTCCAGATCCCACTCGCCCGTCTCAATGTTCACCAGCTGTCCCGTGGTGGCGTTGGTATATTCCTGATGACAAACACCCGTCAGCACCCAATTGAGATAGTCGGGCATCATCAAAAATGTCTCTGCCGCCTCCAGCTGCTCGGGGTTTTGCTTCTTCAGCGCCATCAGCTGATATACCGTGTTGTAGAGCTGCTTTTGAATACCCGTGCGAGCGTACAGCTCCGCCTCGGGAATCAACTCGTACACGTCCTGATCAATACCGACGGTGCGATCGTCGCGGTAGCCTACGGCGTCTCCGATCACCTTTCCGTTCTGATCCAGAAGCAGAAAGTCCACGCCCCACGTGTCAATCCCCAGATAGGAAGGGATCTTTCCGATCTCACGGCACTTTTCCAAGCCCTTCACAATGCTTTCCTCCAGAGCCTCGCGATCCCAGCACTGGTGACCGTTTCTCAGCCTCGCTCCGTTGGGAAAGCGGTAGACCTCCTCCAGCTGAAGCTTTCCGTTCTCGACCCAACCGAGAATGTGCCGTCCGCTGGACGCGCCAATGTCAATGGCAAGATAATACGTATTCATTATTCATTCTCCTTCGTTTTGATTATTTGAGAATTTTACAACTATATTGTAACATAGGTTCCATGGGATAATAAGGTCGTTTTTTTACCAATCTTGTGTCTTTTTTTATCATACCCTATTGAATTCAAGGCGAAAAAATGGTATAATATTCCCAAAAGACGTAAAAGGAGGAGCATATGCGTCAGGAAATACTGGACAGACTGCGGGAACTGACCGAGGAGGAGAGAGATCTTCTGGCCAAATCCGATCCGAATAACCGCGCGCTGTATGCGAAATCAGGGCGTTTTATCATTGAGCGCAGACGGGTATCCGCCCTTTCCTCGGGGGAATCCACCGCCGCCATCTCTCTGCGCCCCCACCCTCGCTTTCGGGAATTTCCCACCCATTCTCACGACTATATCGAGTTGATGTACGTTTGCTCCGGCTCCATTACACACCATGTAGGCAACAAGGCTGTAACCCTTCATTCGGGTGATCTGATCTTATTCGGAAAGGAAACCCGCCACTCCATTGAGGCGGCGGGTGCAGAGGACATCGGAATCAATCTGATCGTCTCCGCGGATCTTTTTGAATCCCTGTATCAAAGTATGCGGCAGACCTCTCCCCTTCGAAGCAAGCCCTTGGGAGAACTTCTGGAACGGGACGGGCTTCCCTTCTTTGTATTCCACGGAGCGGAGCAGTTGGAGCTTGGTAATCTTTTGGAGAGCATGATCTTCTCCGTGATCTGCGAGGGGAGAGCCAACGGATATCTGCTCCAGCAATCTCTTTCTCTGCTGATCGGCTATCTGTCTCTGATCTCCGAGACAGAGGAAGCAACGGACGTTACTGCAGAGGAATCCATGAAAAAGAAGATCCTGAATTATATCCGAACCTCTTACAGCACAGCAACCCTGACCGAAGCCGCGCAAATGCTTGGGCTGTCGGCACCCTATCTGAGTCGTGTTTGCAGGGAGAGGGTTGGAGAGAGCTTTAAGGAGCTACTCATGCGGGAGCGATTCTCCGCCGCCTGCGGGCTTCTCATTGGTACCGATATGCCTATCGGCGACGTCATCAATCGTGTGGGCTACGAGAACAGCAGTTATTTTCACAAGGAATTTAAGCGCCGCTACGGAGTAACCCCCAAGGAGTATCGGGATCGAAAATAATCAATCTGTGACATCGCGTCGCAAGTTATAGCCACCGGCCGTGCCGAAGCCCCCATGGGGCATTCGTCACCATTGGTGATAGCTTCCTTTATACAAAAAAAGTTCCGCCCG
>JAZNVA010000055.1:0-3246 GCA_045592565.1 Eubacteriales bacterium
TGAAAAGCTGGAAGAATACATACACTACTACAACAACGACAGAATCTCTCTCAAACTAAAAGGAATGAGCCCAGTTCAATACCGAGCTCATTCACAAGCAATTTAATATTTAATTTTGTCTAAACTTTTGGGTTCACTTCATTCGACCGGGGGATTTTTATTTCTTTTGCTTCTTGACAAGGGACGTTTTTTTGTGTATAATATGAGAGTAATTCTCAATTTGGAGGAGCTTATGGCAGAATATGTAACCGAACAGAAACGAATGCTCCGGCAATTTTTGCGGGAGCAGGCAGAGCGCGCATATACCGTGGACGAGCTTGTCTGCCATATGAGAGCTCGTTATGGGGAGGAAGCCCCCGGCAAGAGCACGGTATACCGCCTCATTACCAAGATGACCGAGGAGGGGCACGTTAAGCGCTTCGTACGGGGACACAGCCGACAGTTTGTGTATCAGAGCGTAGTGGGAGAGCGATGCCACGCCCATCTGCACCTGAAGTGTATGGGTTGCGGAAAGCTGATCCATCTGGATGAGCGGGTATCGGATGAGCTGCTGGGCCAGGTGCGCGCATGCAGCGATTTTGCGGTAGACGAGGAAGAAACGGTCTTGTTCGGAGCCTGCTCGTCTTGCAGCGGAAAGAGCGGGGTAGGACACTCATGATGAAAAAACGGGTGGCGCTGGTTTTGGCGCTTTGCCTTTTGCTGATGCCGTTTTCGGGATGCGCGCGGGGAGAAAAGCAGGAGAAACTCACGGTGGTTTGCACCGTCTTTCCTCTTTACGAATGGACACGCGCGGTGGTGGGAGAGAGTGAAAACGTAGACGTGATCCTGTTGGTGCAAAACGGGACCGATCTGCATAGCTATCAGCCATCTGCCGCGGATATCGTCCGTTTGCGCTCCTGCGACCTTTTGGTACGTCTGGGGGGCGGTGCGGACGGTTGGATCGAGGACGCTATGAAGCAGGCTCCCACGGACGGGAGAAGCGAGCTGAGACTGTTGGAGCTGGATTCGGTTTGTCTGCGGGAGATCGCCGCTGAGTCGGTGGCACAGGAGCATGAGCATGAGCATGCCCACGGACACGATCACGAGCATGACGAGAGCTGTGGAGTGGACGAGCATTTCTGGCTGTCGCTGTCCAATGCGAGAGCCGCTGTGGGGGCGATCGCTCACGCGTTGACCGAGCTGGACGGGGATCATACCGATCGATATGAGGAAAACGCGATGAAATATCGGGCGGAACTGACCGAGCTGGACGGACGGTATCGGGAAATGATCGGGCAGGCAGAGGAGCCCTACGCAGTATTTGCCGACCGCTTTCCCTTTGTGTATCTTACGGAGGAATACGGGATCGGTTATCTTGCCGCTTTTGCGGGCTGCGGGACCGACGGAGACGCCACGGTGGACACCGTGATCCGACTGGCACGCGCCTTGGACGAGCGAGGCTTGGACTTTGTTTTGGTGACCGAAAGCTCGGACAAAGCCTTGGCGGAGGGCGTGATCCGCGCGAGCGCCGATCGGGATCGAATGATCATCGTTCTGGATTCCCTTCAATCGGTGACGGCGGAGGAATTGGAAGCGGGCAAGACCTATCTTGGCGCCATGGAGAGCAATCTTTGTGTGTTGAGAGAGGCGCTTTTGCCCTGAGAAAGGATAGAGAATGGCACAGATCAGTTGTAAAGACGTTGCCCTGAGCTATGACGGCGTGTGCGTCAGCCACGCCTTGAGCTTTGAGGTGTGCGCGGGAGATTATTTTTGTATCGTCGGGGAAAACGGATCGGGAAAGACCACCCTGATGAAGGCGTTGCTTGGGTTGAAGGAGCCCGATGACGGAGAGATCCTTCTGGGAGACGGACTTTCCGCGGGGGAGATCGGATATCTGCCTCAGCGGAATGAGGCACAATCGGATTTTCCCGCCTCGGTGCGGGAGGTCGTCACATCGGGCTGTATCGGACGGGGCGCGAAAAAGGAACGGCGGGCGAGAGCGGAGGCGCAGATGGAGCGCTTGGGATTGAGTGGGCTTGCTGACCGTCCCTTCCGATCACTGTCGGGAGGACAGCAGAAAAAGACACTGCTGGCGCGGGCGTTGTGCGCGGCGGAAAAGGTTTTGCTTTTGGACGAGCCCGCGGCGGCTCTGGACCCCCGCGCTACCGAGGAGCTGTATCAGACCATTGCGCGGCTGAATCGGGAGGAGAGGGTCACCGTTTTGATGATCACCCACGACCTGTCCGCCGTCATGCGGTATGCCACCAAGGTGCTGCATATGGGGCGGTCCCCCGTTTTGTATGAGTCGGCTCAGGCGTATGGCGTAAGCCAAGAGCTGTTGGGAGAGGGGGAGCGAAAATGAGAGAGAGCCTTTCCGCGCTTGCGGACTATTTTTCCTATGATTTTGTCTGGTTCGCCCTGATCGTCGGGGTGCTGATCGCGCTTTGCGCGGCGCTGTTCGGCGTGGTTTTGGTGCTGAAGCGCTTTTCCTTTATCGGAGACGGACTGTCTCACGTGGCGTTTGGCGCGCTGGCGGTGGCAACCGTGCTGGATCTGACCGATCAGATGCTTCTGGTGCTTCCCGTGACGGTGGCGTGCGCCATTCTGTTGCTTCGAAGCGGGCAGAGAGCGAGGCTGAAGGGAGACGCGGCGATTGCCGTGCTCTCTGTGGGGGCACTGTCCTTGGGATATTTGCTGATGGATTTCTTTTCCACCTCTGCCAACGTGGCGGGAGACGTGTGCAGTACCCTGTTCGGCTCCTACTCCATTCTTACGCTGTCCGCTCTCGACGTGTGGCTCTGCATCGGGCTTTCGGCGGCGGTGATCGTACTGTTTACCGTCTTTTATCAGAGGATCTTTGCGGTGACCTTCGACGAGGAATTTGCCCGCGCCGTAGGCATACGGGCGCCGATGTATAATTTGCTGATCGCGTCGGTGACGGCGGTGATCATTGTCCTTGCCATGAATCTGGTGGGCTCTCTGCTCATCTCGGCGCTCATCGTCTTTCCCGCGCTGTCCGCCATGCGGATCTGCCACAGCTTCCGCGGCGTGGTGATCGCCTCGGCGATCCTCTCGGTGAGCTGCGCCTTGCTTGGGATCTTGCTCTCCCTTGTTTTTTCCACACCCGTGGGGCCCACGGTCGTGGCGGTGGATCTTTTGGCGTTTTTGATCACGTCCCTCGCAGGGCGGATCCTCAAACGGTAACACATAACAAATAACGAAAAGCGCACGTCCCCCTCATTGGCCCGGGGGGCTGGTTTTTTTTTT
>JAZNVA010000056.1:0-9449 GCA_045592565.1 Eubacteriales bacterium
AGCGCCGCCTGTGGCGGATGAAGCGAGTTGGAGAAGGCGCAACAACAAGGAGAATTGTGACCGAGAGGGAGCAAGGCGACTATGTTGTAAGCCGTATCGCGCTCGGTAACAAATTCTCCCCTTATATGCGGGTGTGGCGGAATTGGCAGACGCGCAAGATTTAGGATCTTGTGTTTATTCGTGCAGGTTCAAGTCCTGTCACCCGTACCAAGAAAAGCAAGGGCATTTTGTAATGCCCTTGCTTTTCTTCATATGGTATCACGACGAATGGCCTCTCCAATCCGAAAGAATTGGATTTTGTTATGAACACGTACCCCCAAAAATAAAGACGACCTTTCTGACAATGCTTAGAAAGGTCGCATGATCTTTATGCAAAAAAATAAAACATTGAGGTTTTTGGGGGAGTCTGAGGGGGACTTTTGCAAAAGTCCCCCTCCTCGCGTCCTCGCGTCCTTATTTACCGGAGAAAACGGTGATCGCTTTCTTCACGTCCTCTTTCATCGCCTGCATTGCGGCAAATTCTACGTCGTGGAGATAGTTGGTCTTACCGCTCTCGATGATCTCCTTGGCAGCCATATAGCCTGCCTTGGACATATAGGAGTAGTAGTTGATCTTACGGATACCGCCCGCGATCGCCTGACGGAAGCCCTCGTCGCTGACGCCGCTACCGCCGTGCATAACCAGGGGAAGTCCCGTTGCCGCCGCTACGTTCTTGACCACGTCGAAGTCCAGCTTGGGCTGCGCGGTATAGAAGCCGTGAGCCGTACCGAAGGCGATTGCCAGCGCGTCCACGCCCGTCTCGGCGCAGAATGCCTCAGCCTCGTCTGGTCTGGTGTAGAAGTCCTCGGGCTTTGCTCCCTTGATCTCCTCTCCGCTTCCTGCCTCGCCGGTAACCAGTCTGCCAAGCTCCGCCTCGACAGAGACGTTCATGGCATGGGAAGCCTCAACGATCATCTTGGTCAGGCGCAGATTCTCCTCATAGGGAAGTGCGGACGCGTCCATCATGACCGAGGTAAAGCCAAGGCGCAGAGCCTTGTATACCATATCCAGGGAGGTTCCGTGGTCCAGATGAACGCATACGGGAACCTTTGCCGCCTTTGCGACAGCGACCATGGCAGGTCCTACCATGGAAATGTCGTTGTAGACGTTATGTACCTCGGCATGGGCGATAATGACGGGCTTATTCAGCTCCTCTGCCGCCGCTACCACCGCCTGCAGGCTATCGAAGCCCGTGGCGTTAAACATACCGATGGCGCTCTTGTCCGCCTCGGCGATCTGCAGAATTTCTTTCAGATTTACAAGCATATTTCATACCTCTTTACGTTTTTACAAAGCTCAAAAAGCTCTTTTTCGGTTCTCATACCGCTGATGGCGTCGGGAGCGGACAGGGCTCCGATTGCGGCGGCGGAGGCAAGATCCAGGATCTCCTCGTCGTTGGCGTCACGGTAGATGCCGACCAGCGCGCCCGAGCAGAACGCGTCTCCCGCGCCCGTGGTTCCCTTGATCCAGCTCTTGGGAACGTCGTAGGCGCCAAGGACGGTAAAGCCCTTGTCGGACAGACAAACGCCCAGATCCTTCATGTGAATGATGACTCTCTCGCGTACGCCCAGCGCCTTCAGCTTCTCGGCGATGGCGCGGAGATTTTCCTTCTTTGGCTCGATGCCCGTCATCTGTCCCGCCTCCAGCTCGTTGACGATCAGGTTGTGGGTGTAGGGCAGGCAGGGAAGCACCAGAGAATAGCGGTCGGAGTTCTCGCTGACAAGGTCGATGGAGGTTTTGATCCCCAGCTCACACGCTCGCTTCAGGATCTCCACGCCCTCGCCTCGGTCGATCTTATCCAACAGAAGAAAATAACCGAGATGGAGCATTTTGACGTTCAAGCCTTCAAGGTCTACGTCCGATGAGCCGAACTCGGCGCAAGCGCCCGCGTAGGTGAAGAAGGTCCTCTGACCGCCCACCACGCTCATGACCTGCGTAAAGCTGGTCTTATCGTCGCTCAGCGTCAGGGGGGAGACGTCCACGCCGTTCTCTGAGAGAACCGTCTTGACGAAGTCGCCCTCCTCGTCCTTGCCGATCCGCCCCACCGCTTTCACGGTGAGGTCGGGATCGATCCGTTTGATATCAATGGCAACGTTGGGAACACAACCGCCTACCGCCTTTTGCACGCGGCGGATCTGAGTCAGCTCGCCCGCGGAGGGGTATGCGGCGATCTCGTTGATCTGGTCAACGAGGATCGAGCCCGCAACGGCAATTCCACGTCTCTCTGCCATATCAGTTGCACTCTGCTACCAGAGGACCTGCCAGCTCGCCAAGGAAGAAGAGTCTTCCCGCGAGGGTGGGGATGTAGGAGGAGGTGATCCAGGGCGTGGGGCCGTGACGGAGCGTCATCCACAGGGACATACCCTGCCACTGCATACCTCTGCCCAGCGTACCGTCAGCGCCACCGATGGCGTAGTCAGCCTGCAGGAAGATGCCGGGGCCGATGGTGTTGGCGCGGCAAGGAACCAGAGTGGTTCTGGACTTGAAGCTGGTGAGCGCGTTCTGCTCGACGGTCAGGGGGTGGATCTTTGCGCCGATGCGGTAAGGAGCCTTCTCCCACTCAGCGGCGGTCGCGTAATCGGCCGCGAAGGTGGGCTCCCAGAACGCGATGTGGCACATTCTTCCGATACCGTAAACGAGGATCAGCTTTGCGCCCTCTGCCTTCAGAGCCGCGATCTTCTCGGGGTAGGTGGGCAGGTTTGCCTTGGTGGCAAAGTTTCTCTGTCCCTTGGGAACGGTCAGCTCGCCCAGAGGATTGAAGAGAGCCTGCTCCATGGCGTACTGGAAGGCGCCGGAGTTGTCGGGAGCGAGGGTGTTGCCCTCTGCGTCAGCCCACTCGTCCATGTTGAAGGTCCAAACGTGCTCGCAGGAAACCTTCCACTCCTTCAGGAAGTAAACGACCCATTTGTACATACCCATAGGACCTACGGGCAGAATGAAAGCAACCTTCTCGCCTCTTTCCTTGGCAAGGCGGATCTGCATTGCGATCTCGTGACCCATGTAGGTCTCGAACTCGCCTAAAGAGTCACACTTGACGGGGGTGAAGCCATCGTTCCAGAAGGACTGGCGGTCGGTGATGGTTTCGGGAGCATCGATACAAGCGTCGATCTTATCGAAATCCCAGCCTGCGGGGTAGAAGCCCTCAAGGGCGCTTCCTTTTACGGTAGTATTGAAATTCATAGTAGTTTCTCCTTTTATAAATATAATTTTTTCAGAATTGAACGGGGGGCACATACTGTGCCTTAGCGATGCGAAGCATCATCTGGATCGCCAGCTCGTAGTCAAAATAGCGCTCGGTAATAGGCTCTATGCGGCTCATGTAGTCGGCGGGTCCGTCCATCAGGAGCTGCTTGCAAGCATCACAGTCCTTGCCCTCCGCCTTGGCGGTCAGGAATTCGGCGAGAAGCCGCGCGTACTCGGCATGGATCTCCAGCATACGAACCGAAATGGTCTGCGCGCGAACGTCGGAGTCGTAATGCTCCTCGATGAGCTTCTTGCCCTGCTCCACGATGGCGGGTACGTCAGCCAGCTTCTTGGCGCGCGCGGGGCTGTAATAGGAGGAGACGGTGTTGTCCTCACTCTCCTCTCCCTCCATAAAGCCGAAGCCGATGGCATCTCCCAGCTCGGCGAGATAGTCAGCAAATTGCTTCCAGTCCTTGCCGTAGCCGTGGGAGTAGTAGTCCTCCAGGATCTCCTCGTAGGTAAGGGACAGATCAAACTGCTTTCTGGCGAACAGATAGAAGGCAAAGCCGTTGGGGAAATAGGAGCGCTCGGAGCCGCAGGCGATGAGTCCGTCGATATCCCGCGACTTGTAGACCTCGATGTCCTCAAAAATTCTCTTCGCGAGGATCTGACCTGACAGGTCGTACATCTGGTGGCGCCAGAAATGGTACTCGTAGCAGAGGTTTGCTCCCTTCCAAGTCTTTTTCCACTCCTCGAAGTGAGCGAGGTACTCGCCCAGATCCTTGGGTAGGATATTTTTGTTCCTCTGATAGGGGGGGAGCTCAAAGGTCTTTTTCTCGGTCAGGGTTTTGGTGTAGCTGCGGGAGATGGGAGCGATCATACAGGTGAAGCGATCGGGGTTCTTGATGGTCTCCACGGTAGGCGCCCAGGTGGTATCGGTGTAAACGATGAACACGATCCTCGTATCCAAGCCCTTGGCAGAGAGAGACTCGTCAATGTCGTTCATCAGCATCAAATACCAGTCGGACGCGGTCTTCTTTTGACACTCCTCGCACTCACAGTGGTTCTGACGGGCATCGGCAAGCCAGACGTGGAGGTAGTCCACGTTGGTATGCTTTTCCGCGTAGTCGGCGATGTAGTCGGCAACGATCCTCCGACCCTTGGGATTGGACATACAGAATTGGGTATTGATGGGCTTACCGTCCAGAAGCTGTCTCTTGCCGTTCAGCATCGCCATGTATCCCAGCTGTTCCTCGGTCAGGGTGCCCTCGTCGATCGACGTCCACGCGCCCGACGTGTCGATGCCGAAGGGCTCTGCCGTCCAGCCGTGTCCCACGTCGTGGAACTGAATGCCTCTCTTGGACATCTCCGCCTCACACTGCGCCTTCCACTGAAGGATCTGTGTGTCGGTGATGGGCTCGGGCTTCAGTACGGTGTTGTGGTTCCGATTGTAATATCGACGGTAGAAGAAGGCGGGAAGCAGGAACTGGGATTGGTAAACGTTCATGCCCACCTTGGGGAGAAAGTCGATGGTCTCCAGCAGGGTCTGCTGAGAATGGGCTCCCTCGGCGCAAAGTCCGCGGTAGCGGCAAGAGGGAACGTAACGGAGCGTGACGGGGGAGAGCGTGTTTCTCAAGGGAATGATCTCTCCGTCCACACCGGGGAAGAGCCAGCGGCAGCCCTGACGGCGCAGCAGCTCATAAACGGCGAGAAGCACCGAGCGGGGGTTTCCTCCCGCCACGATACCGCCCGTGGCAGTGACGTCGATATACAAGATGTCGTCCAGCACAGGGTCCTTGACGTCGGATACATCCAGACAAAAATCCTGCATCAGTCCCAGACAAAATCCGTCCGTCGCGGTGGGATCAAAGGTGATCTTGATATCCCCGCCGTCGGGATTCATCATGCGAAGATACTTTTTCAACTCCTCGGCGGCAAAGTCTACCGCGGAATGAGAGGTGATCTTGTTGATGGTAAGCATCGGTATTCTTTTTCCTTTCTCCCGTCAGGGAAGCAAGCGTTTGGTGGTTCCCTTCAGATATACCTGGCAGGGGCGGAAGCCTTCTGCATAGTCGGCTCCGCACTGGTAGCCGCGGTAACGGGAGCAGGTCTTGACCATGTCGGCGAAGTCGATGCCGTCATGCTCCCGCATCCACACCAGCTGGCTCTCGTGGCACTCCAGCATCTGAAGCTTCAGGTCGATCTCCTCGGAGATGTCCACGAACTCGGTGGGGTTGAAGTTGACGCCCGCAAGGGTGTCCATGTAGTAGATGGGAACCAGCTTTGCGGGCTCCGCGTATTTGCTCTTGTAGTTGGGGAGCGTCGCCGTAAAGGACGCGTCGAATACCAGACGAGCCGTTGCCGTATGGTCGGGCATATAGTCGTCGGGATTGTGGGTGATGATGAAGTCGGGGTTCGCGTACTTGATCACGTCAACCACCTTGTCTCTTGCTTCCTTGTTGTTGTCGTAGATGTCCAGGTCGTGGAAGCCGCCCCAGATGACCTCGATGCCCGCCAGAGCGCCCGCTCTTTTCGCCTCGTTTGCTCGGATGACCTGAAGCTCATCCGGCGGGATCACCACGTGTCCAAGATTGCCCGAGGACAGGTGGCAGACGATAACGGTATCGCCTCTCTTGACGCATTTTGCAAGCGTTCCGCTGCACGCGATCTCAATGTCGTCGGGATGTGCCCCGATCGCCAATACTCTCATGAAAAAACCTCCCTTATATATTAAAGATTTCCAACATCATTGTAGCATGAAAAAGGGGGAATTACAATATAGAATACTATCTAAAAACAGTAAAATAATCTACTTGACAAAGTCGGTGCGTTTATAGTATAATGTTCTTATGAAAACCTATTTTGAGCATAAGCTGAAAAATCTGATCAACGTCTCGAAGATCGTGACCATTCACTGCTTCGAGTTCGAAAAAAATTTTAAAACCGAGGGAGAATCCCACGATTTCTGGGAAATGGTATTTGCCGAGAAGGAGAGCCTGATCTGTACGGCAGACGGCAGAGAGATCACGTTGGAGCAGGGGGATCTGCTGTTCCATAAGCCGGGAGAATTTCACGCCCTTGCCGCCAACGGTCAGAAGGCGCCCTGTGTCATGATCCTTTCCTTCGTATGCAAATCCGAGGCAATGCAGTTTTTTGAGAATAAAAGGATCAAGCCGGAAAGGAGCTTGGTCAAGTTCATCTATTCGATCTTAGAGGAGGGAAAGCGGACGTTTGATATTCCGTATTCCGATCCGAAGCTGCAAAAAATGCGCCTTTTGGAGAATCCGTCTCTGGGCGGGGAGCAGCTCATCAAGAATTATCTGGAGATCCTGCTGATCAACCTCCTTCGTAACCAGACCGAGACCGAGGAGGGAAATAAGATCTTCCTGCCCCACAAGGAATACGCCGCCAAGCCCGTCACCGACGTGATCGCCGTGCTGGAGGAGTCTCTGGGGGAGGCGCTGAGCATTGACGATATCTGCCGCCGAACTGCCTATGGGCGCGCCTATCTGTTCCGCATCTTCAAGGCGACCACGGGAAAGACGATCATGGAATACTATCTGTCCCTGAAGGTCGATCGAGCCAAGCAGCTTCTGCGGGAGGATGAGCTTTCGGTGCGGGAGATCTCCGCGTCACTCGCTTTTTCCGAGCCCAATTATTTTACAAAGATCTTTAAGAAATTTACGGGACTGACGCCGTCTGCATATAAAAAGAGATCGATGGGGCTATAAGAAGCCATTTGAATTTTTCCGGAAAGGGAGCCGCTATGAGCCGAAAGCTGTGTCTGAACGTGCAAAAGAAAGCCTGTATCGGGATCACGGATTGGCAGAGCGGCGCGATGATCTGAAAAAGAAAAGACGATCGGCTATCCATAACGGATAGAACGGTCGTCTTCTTTTCTAATCTAAAACCGCATCCTCGCATCCCGATCCGTCGAGGACGTAGGGTCCGACGGATCGTTACCAAAGAAAAGAATAAAGACGATCGGTTATCCACAGAGGATAGAACGATCGCCTTATTATGTTCCTCAAATCCAAAGCATTGAAAGGTTTTGAGGGGGTTATAGGGGGAACTTTTTCAAAAGTTCCCCCTAAAAACACACCCTTAGGTCTTAATATTGGGTGTTGCGATATGGCTGTAGTGGTCGAAGCCGCCAAAGCGACGGGGGAGATGCTCCTCCTCAAGAGATGCGATGGCGCAGGTAGCGCCGTCCAGATATTCGTTTAGAAGCTCGATGGCGGTGTCACAACGGGCGACCACGCCGGCATAGCGCACGTCCATATTGCACCAGCCGATCATGGTACGGTTGGATTTCCACATTGCCTTATGGGCTTTATGAACGGCAACGGTCTGCTCCTTCAGGCGAGGCAGAAGGACGTTTGCGATCTCGGAGAGGGTTGCCCTGTCTCCCGACTTGTAGGCGGGAACCAGTTTTTCGGCAATTTCGGTCTTGGTAGAGAGATAGTCAAAAATAAGCTCGGCAAAGCGATAGAGATATTCCCACTTTCCTCCCTCATATCCCTTCATCAGAGCGGCGGACTCGGCGTAGTGTCCGCTCATGGGCTTTTGGACGAGATAGGAATCGAACATACCCTCCAGAATGTCCTGCCAGAACAGGTGCTTGCCAAGGAAGCGATCGCTGTACTTGGAGTAGTCCTCGTCACCCTTGAAGGTGTTGTGATAGAAGCTCATGGAGTAGAAGGCATCGTAAATACCGCCCGTGGTTGCCTCAAAGCGAGCGCGGAGCTTTTCCTTCGTTACATTTTTGTCATAGCAAAGCTCGGCGAAATAGGAAAGACCAAAGAGGTTGGCAAAGAGATCGCACTCGGCGTTGTCGTTGGTCCAGATGGTGATCATCGCCTCCCGCACGTCGTTCTCCCGACAGGCGTCCAAGGAAAATTTCAGGGTGTCCATGGCATAGTTATGCTCGGGGAAATGACCGATCCAGCCCCACAGACCGCCCGCGAAGATCACGGGATGTCCCGTTTCCTTGTGGGATTTCAGCATATAGCCGTCGCAGTGATGAGTCTCACCGTAGTGCCAGAAGATCAGCTCCACGCCATCGGGGATCTCGTTCTGTATCTCGGGGGGCAGGATCACGTCGCGCGCCACGTAGCCGCCCACGTCGGGACAGTTGCGGTAGTACATGTCACTCCACATCATGGGAGTCAGACCGTACTTGTCGGTGATCTTGATCAGCTCCTTCATGTACTCGTTGAAGATCCGGAAGGGGGGCACATAGCCGTGAAGGTCCAGAAATTTACCTCGTCCCATGTCCCACGCCTCGTCCATGCCGATATGGATCCGCTTGGAGCGGAAGCAGGAGGAAACGGTGGAGATCAGCTCCTCTAAGAATTCAAAGGTGGCAGGCTCTCTGGCAAGAAGCACGTCGGCGGTGTCTCTGATGGGACGGGCTTCCTTCCAGATGAGGTACTTTCCCATGTGTCCGTAGCATTCCAGACAGGGAATGACCTCGATGCCGTATTCATAGGCGTGATCGTCGATGGCACGGAGATCGGAGGGCTCGTATCTGCCTCTCATATAGCCGAAATAGGGGCGGTTTTCCAGATGAATGGTGTCCTCGGTGTAGAGCATGACCATGTCATAGCCCATGACGGCAAGATAGTCGATCATCTCGCAGACCGACGCTACGGTGGGAACGCCGCAACGGGAGGTGTCGATCATGGCGGAGATGCCTTGGAAGAAGGCATCCTCGAAAAGCTCAAACTCGGTCTTGGTACGGGCATGCTCCACAAGTACGCCCAGCTCGCGGAAGAATTGATTTTTCTTAGTATAATAGATGGTAGCCACGCTGTTTCTGAGTGTGACGCCCAAACGGTCGCAAAGCTCGGCGCGGACGGTGATCCCCCCCTGACCGATCGCAAAGCCCAACAGCTCGGGCAGACGCTTGACGCCAACGAGAAGGTCGGGATCTACGTCAAAGGACAGAGTGACGGTGGTTTGATTTTTCATAAAGATACTCCTTTCAGATGAATGAACATATACAGTTTACTCCATTCGTCCCCTTCTGTCAAGGGTTTCCAAGGAAAAAGAGAGGGACGGATTTTTGAGATCCGTCCCTTTTTCTTGTAAGACGAAAACCACGCGATAGTCGCGTGGTTCAAAAGAGGCTCTGCCGATGAAGAGAAAGCAAATAAAAAGCAAGGGCAGAACTTTATCGTGTCAAAGGCTCCCTTGTGTAAAGGGAGCTGTCGAGCGAATGCGAG
>JAZNVA010000057.1:0-3972 GCA_045592565.1 Eubacteriales bacterium
CTACGACCATCTGAAAATCCGCGGGCTCATATCCAAAGGCACGGTATAGCTCTGGATCCCCGTTATAGCGATGCTGGGTGGTGACGATCACTACGGTATTACGGATCTGTACCACCGCGGATGGGCCAAAATCGGCATATCCTCCGTGGAACGGAACGACACTCTCAAACAGCGCTCTTATCTCCGCCTCCACCTCAACGGGCGTATACAAACGGCGGCTGATCTTACCGCCCAAGAGCGCTTTCACCGTGTTTCCCACTCCCGCTTGACAACATTCCGCTACAAATTCACTGTCATTCAGATACATGAGCCCCTTCACCTTCGAGTCAAGAGCAAGAATTCTCGCAATGACCTCAGGGCTGTCTCCCGCCGAGCCCGCGTTGGAGGAATCGGCAAAATCGTTAAGGATCACGGGCATTCCGCTCTCGTTCTTTTCCGCGATCCGTATGATATCGTCCACGTCCGTCAGATCAGTTTCGAATTTGCGACGCATTCCGTACAGCTCGGATGCGAGCTCCTTGGCAAGTACCCCCGCCACCTCCCGATCCTCGGATATGGTCAAGACCGCGCTGTAGCCATCCTTTACGTCCAGCCACGGCTGCATCTGCGCCACGGAGAAATCCAACAACCTTCCCGTCTCCACGTAGCTCTTCGCTTTTTGCATCAGCCCACGGAAGGGCTCATCCTCGGTGGTATAGGCGCTGGCGGGGACGATCATAGGGATCTGGACGTATGCCATACAAGGCTTGATCTCGCCCCTCACCATACGAAGGCAAAGCTCTGCCGCTCTCTCTCCCGTTTCCCAAATATCCACGTGCGGATACCGATGATAAAGCGTTATTGTATTGGCGTTTTCCACCATACGCTTCGTTACGTTAGCGTGGAGATCAAGACCGATCGAGATCGGCACATCCGCGCCTACAAGCTCTCGGACCGCTTCCACAATATCTCCCTCCGGATCATCGCTCTCCTCACTTTGGGCTGCGCCGTGCATATACAACACCACTCCATCCAACGGAAGGCTATTCCTCACCGTTTTTTTGATATGCTCCAAATAAAAATCCAGAACCGTCTGCTCAATGATCGAACCGGGCTGAGCGCTCATATAACCGCCGCTGACCACCTCCGCTCCGCTCCGCGTCAGGGTATGCCATGCCCCTGCCAATCCATCCGAGCCCTCGTTGCAACGGGTACGCTCACGGGCAAAGGTCAGCATATCCTCCCCGAGGCACATCTGCTTTCTTCGATATTCCGCCATTCCCGTCCGACCCGGAGCAAAGGAATTGACCTCTTGATGAAAGCCCCCCAATAGTATTCTCATAAAAAGCACCGTCCTTTTTCATTTTCTTACTTATTGTAGCACCCCCCGAAGAATTTGTCAAATAAATATTCAAAAAAACTATTTACAAATTGCGAAAAAGTGTGTATAATATAATATGTATCGAGGATCGGGAAGAAACCGTCTGATCTCTGTTCCAGAGAACCGTTGCCATCGGCTGGGAGCAACGGACAGCGAGAGATGGCTTGTGCGCCCGTGAGATCCGTCGGCGAGCGCCCCGCGGGGCAGGTAGCCGCGGCGTCTTCCGCGTTAAGGACAAAAAGGAGGAAGCGAGATCTTCGCTTCAAGCAGAGTGGAACCGCGTGAGAACGTCTCTGTGCCCCAAGGCACGAGGCGTTTATTTTTTTGAGGAGGTATCTCCATGGAGCAAGCTTCACAAAAGCCCCCCTACGTTTGGGAGGAGGATGCGACGCTGAAGGATTCCCCCACCGTCGCAAAAATAAAAAGGAATATCAAGGGCTTCGGCACCTTTGTCCGTGAGACCGCTCGTGCGGTCAAGGACGACGTAAAGGCAACCCGAGAGCGAGATCCCGCCGCCAAGAGTGACGCCGAGGTTTTGCTTCTCTATTCGGGCGTTCATGCTCTCGCCGCTCACCGTGTGGCACATCGCCTACACAGGCAGGGACACACCTTCAGTGCCAGAGCCATCAGCCAGACCGCCCGTTTTATTACCGGTATCGAGATCCACCCCGGCGCCACCATCGGCAAGGGGCTGATGATCGACCACGGTATGGGCGTGGTAATTGGAGAGACCGCCGAGATCGGTGACAACTGCACCATCTATCAGGGTGTGACCTTGGGCGGTACGGGAAAGGACGTAGGAAAGCGTCACCCTACCCTCGGAAACAACGTGATGGTTGGCGCGGGCGCCAAGGTACTGGGTCCCTTTAAGATCGGAGACAACACCAAGATCGCCGCAAACGCCGTGGTGCTGGAGGAGATCCCGGAAAACTGTACCGCCGTCGGTATTCCCGCCAAGATCGTCAAGCGCGAGGGAATGAAGGTGGAGAACGATCTGGATCAGATCCACATTCCTGACCCCGTGGCGCAGGAGATCCGCCGTCTGGAGGAAAAGCTTATCGCAATGGAAGCGGAGCTGACTGAGCTGAAGCTCCAACAAGAAAAAAATATAGAAGAAGTGAAGGAATAAAAAAATGCTGTTATACAATTCCCTGACAAGAACGAGAGATGAATTTATCCCCAACGAGCCCGGTAAGGTGAGCATGTACACCTGCGGTCCCACCGTATATCACTACGCTCATATCGGAAATCTGAGAAGCTATATCATGGAGGACGTTCTGGAGAAATATCTCCGCTACGCGGGCTACGACGTGACCCGCGTGATGAACATCACCGACGTGGGACATCTGACCAGCGATGCCGACACCGGCGAGGACAAGATGCTCAAGGGCGCAAAGAGAGAGAAGAAGACGGTGCTGGAGATCGCCAAGTTCTACACCGACGCATTCTTTGAGGATTGCAAGAAGCTGAACATCAAGACGCCCGACGTGGTCGCTCCCGCCACCACCTGCATTGACGAGTTCATTCGTGTCATTGAGGATCTGATCAAAAAGGATTACGCCTACGAGGCGGGCGGAAACATTTATTTTGACACCTCCAAGCTGAAGCAGTATTACGTATTCAACGACTTCAAGGAGGAGGATCTGGAGGTCGGTGTCCGCGAGGGCGTGGAAGCCGACACCAACAAGAGAAACAAGGCGGACTTCGTGCTTTGGTTCACCAAGTCCAAGTTTGACGATCAGGAGCTGAAGTGGAACAGCCCTTGGGGCATCGGTTACCCCGGCTGGCATATCGAGTGCTCCTGCATCAGCATGAAGCATCTGGGTGAGCGTCTGGATATCCACTGCGGCGGTATCGACAACGCCTTCCCCCACCACACCAACGAGATCGCGCAAAGCGAGGCGTATCTGGGACACAAGTGGTGCAACCACTGGTTCCACGTTCATCACCTGAACACCAACAACGGAAAGATGAGCAAGTCCTCGGGAGAATTTCTTACCGTCTCTCTGCTGGAGTCCAAGGGATACAATCCTCTGGTCTACCGTCTGTTCTGTCTCCAATCTCACTACCGCAAATCTCTGGTATTCTCCTATGAGAATCTCGACAACGCCACCGTTTCCTACAAGAAGCTGGTAGCAAAGATCGTCTCCCTGCTGAAGGAGCCCGCCGGTGAGATGGATCCCGCCGCCTTTGACGAGCGGAAGGCTGCCTTCTGCGCAGCCCTTGACAACGATATGAACACCTCCCTTGCCGTCACCGCCCTCTATGACGTACTGAAGGCAAAGACCACCCCCGCCACCAAGATCGCTCTGATCCGCGACTTTGACCGCGTGCTCGGTCTGGATCTGGTGGAAGCCGCTGAAAAGCAGCTTCGGGAAGAGGAGGAAGCCAAGAACGCCGTGTCCGACGATCCCTTTATCCGCGAGATCGAGGAGATGATCGCACAGCGCGTTCAGGCAAAGAAGGACAAGAACTACGCCCTTGCCGACGAGATCCGCAACACCCTCGCCGCAAAGGGAGTCACCCTCATCGATACCCCTCAAGGAACCAAATATCAAATTTCCTGAGGGAACAAAAAAGAACTGCTACTCTTGAGTAGCAGTTCTTTTTGT
>JAZNVA010000058.1:0-2598 GCA_045592565.1 Eubacteriales bacterium
GAAAATCAATCTGAGGTTTCTGCTTTTTCTGTCGGCAGATAAAACTGTCCTTTAGGGTACAGCCCTATGGGTGTCTGCTTTTTTGTCGCCGAGAACGGACGGTATGGGGCACGCCGTAAGGGATTCCTCTCGCCTGCGGGCTCGGTCACTTCGCGGCTCTGACATGCCACCGGCATGTCATTCACTACCGCTCCGCCTTCGAATCCCTTTCTCTGTAACAAAAAAGCAGATACCGAAACGGTATCTGCTTTCTTGGCACGCCGTAAGGGATTCGAACCCCCGACCTTTTGGTTCGTAGCCAAACACTCTATCCAGCTGAGCTAACGGCGCATACACAGCGGAAACGGATCTCGTTCCTTGCGTACCCATATATTATATCACTTTTTTTCTTTTTGTCAATACCTTTTTTGAATTTTTTGAGAAAAAATTTCCATCATTCTCCTGACATGACAAATCGTTCCCGCACCCGTGCCGAAAGAAAGGGAGGAACCAGACAATCCGTTACGCGCCATCCCTCACAAAGCTTGGGCAGAAGTGTCAGCCAATCGGAGCTGTAACAGAGGATCAAAGAGGGAAGGTTGCTTTTTTGGGCAGCGCTATCCAAAAGAGTTTTCAAAAACAGCGATTCTGCTTTTCGATCCTTATGTGAGGAATATCCCGTTTGAAGATCCCACAGGCGATCCAATTCCAGACATTGAAAATCAACGTCTGACAGAGAATCAAGATTCAAAAGGAGGGGAGTATCCAAAAGGATTCCCTTAGGAATATAACCATTGTGTTCCCGCATTTCTCGTGTTAATTCGTTCTCCGCTTTTCTAAAAGCCTCCCGACAGACGTTCCAATCCGTATCGGTCAGAATTCCCCGTATCAGCAGAGAAAATCGCCCAAATACAGCTCCTCGGAAAAGCGCTCGTATCTGTTGAAGAAATCTACCTTCGTCCATCTCCTTGGGGGAGTAGGAAAGCATGACGGTGATCGGTATGTCAAAGGCATTCTCGGCAAGATCCCGATATCTCTCGTAAAGTACGTCCTCCTCCGAAACCGTGAGATCGGGAAGGAGTAACAGGCTCTCCGCGGGAGGATATGATGAGGGGGTATCGTAAGAGAGAACGGAACCGATCCGTAATCGATTTCCGCTTGGGAGGATCGGGAAGGGCAGGGAGAGATGAGGAAAGAGACGGTTGCACACCCCGATATCGGGAGAGACGTAAAGAATTCCGCGAGCTGGCTCTAAAAGCGCGATCTTGCCTTCACAGTCACAGGGAAACGCGGATACATAAAAAACGGGGCAGGACATAACAGGAGGATCCGAAAAAGAACAATCTCCTACGCAGATGATACCCGCAAGGTTTTCCTCAAGCTCAATACTGTGATCAATGGGAGAATGGACAACGACAAAACGGGTACCGTTCGACAGAAGCGCAGCCTCCTTTCGGAAAACGATCCGTCCCGCCACGGGGCGGAGATCGGAAGCGTGGCATATGCCTGTAAAGGTTTGCATGGTGCATGCGGAAGCGTACATGGATCCCCCTTGTGTATAAAAACTACTATATATTTTTCTCTAAAGAAAGGAAACTATACAACAATTTCAAGCATTACTAAAAAAGAGGGAAAAATCCCCTTCGGGTTTTCCCTCTTTTCTTATTTCACAAAAGAATCCATAACGGAAAACTTGAGGAGGACTTTGCATAAGTCCCCCTCATTGCGTACGTTGTGTCTTATTGTTTAGCGGCTTCGCGGCGGGCTTTCATCATTGCCTTCATGCGAAGCTCGGTGTTCAGGATCTTCTTCCGCAGACGAATGGATTTGGGAGTGACCTCGATCAGCTCGTCGTCGGTTATAAATTCAATTGCTTCCTCCAGACTGAAAATGACGGGAGGCGTCAGCAGCAGTTTTTCATCAGCGCCTGCGGAGCGAATTGCGGTGAGCTGCTTTTTCTTGCAGGGATTAACGGCAATATCGTCGTTCTTGGGATTTTCGCCCACGATCATACCCTCGTATACAGGAGTCTGAGGACCGACGAACAGGTTGCCTCTCTCCTGAGTGTTGTACAGACCGTAACGGGTGGTTTCCCCTGCCTCAGAGGCGACAAGAGAGCCCGTGAAGCGCATGGTGACCTCTCCGCGATAGGGCTGATAGCCGTCAAAAAGGGTGTTCATGATGCCCTCTCCGCGAGTGGCTGTAAGAAATTCGGAGCGATAGCCAAACAGACAGCGGGAGGGAATGGAGTATTCGATCCGCATACGGTTGCCCACAGGATTCATTTCCAGCAGATCGCCCTTTCTCTGTCCCAGCTTTTCAACCACAGCGCCCACATACTCGGAGGGAACGTCAAGGGTAACGCGCTCCATCGGCTCGCATTTCTTTCCGTCGATCTCCTTGAACAGCACGCGGGGATTGGAGCAGGTCATTTCATATCCCTCGCGCCGCATGGTCTCAATGAGAATGGAGAGATGCATCTCGCCCCGTCCCGCTACTTTGAATTCCTCGGTGGTCTCACCATCCTCCACACGGAGGGAAACATCCTTAAGAAGCTCCTTATAGAGACGGTCGCGGAGTTGACGGGAGGTAACAAACTTACCCTCTTTCCCGGCAAAC
>JAZNVA010000059.1:0-4933 GCA_045592565.1 Eubacteriales bacterium
CACGGTCACGCTCTTCAGCGCGCTGCTGTATCCGAAGGCGTAGTCGCCAAGGACAATCAGTGTATCGGGAAGCGTCACGTCGGTCAGCGCAGACATTCCGTAAAAGGCGTAGTCACCCACCGAGGTGATCCCGTCACCCACGATCACCTTTTCGGCAGAGCCGCGCACAGCCGCCCATGCCACGTCATCGGCATTCTCAAAATCCTTCATCTCGCCGCTTCCGCTGATCCGCAGAGTGCTGTCTTCCTTGGTATATTTCCACGAAAGCTCACCATGGCTTCCCTCCGCGTCCTCCGCCTTGGGCTGAGACGCTCCGCAGGAGACAAGCGCCAGTGTCAGGATCGCCACCAACAACAGGCAGACGATCGCTTTTGTTTGTTTTTTCAGATTTTTCATAGTAATTCCTGAACCTTCTTTCGTTTTTGTTCATTTTATTTTACCACAAAGCCGTCATCGGCGCAACAGATTTCACAAAAAAATCATAATAAATTCGGAAAACGGCATTACCGTTCCCCTTCTCTGCCCACCAATCGGCAATACTCCTCGTAGGAGATCAGGATTTTCAGCGCCTCCAGCAGGGCGTTTGCGCTCATGCCGTCGGGCAATCCCACCGCCCGCGCCAGCGCGTCTCTCCGCTCCCCGCTCTTCTCTCCGCCTGACAAGCCATCGACATAAAAATCGGTTTTGGAGAGCGGGTGATTTTCCATCCGTGCCACCTCTTCTCCGTGCTCAAAGGGAGAAAGCAGATCCCAAAGAAGCGCTCTCTCCATCCCCTCCACCCCAAGGGTCCCCTCGGCGGACGGGGTATCCTTTCGCTTTTCCGTGCCCTTGATCTTGGGAATATAAAGCTGGATCAACCGTTCCTTTGGGATCGCGGAGGTGAGATGGGAACGGATCACCTTTCCCGCCCCGTCGCTGTCGGTAAGCACGATCACGGGTGTCTCCCGACTCAGAGCGCGAATGAGCGCCAGCTTTTCGTTTTTCCTGAAGATCCCGAATCCGTCCGTGGTGAGGATCTGCGCCTCGCAAATCGAGAGCAACCGCAATCGGTCGTATTTTCCCTCCACAATAATGGGATACGGGATCCTTAGCCTTCTTTCTTCCATACCGCTTCTTTATGCAAACAGAAAATATCCGAATACCAACGCTCCCAAGACGATACGGTACACGCCAAAGGCGGAGAAGGAATGACGTCGCACGTATTCCATCAGGTAACGGATCGCCAACAGTGAAACGCCAAAGGCAACGGCGCAGCCAACACCAAGGATCGCCCACTCCTGTCCCGAGGGGGAATTCCCCTCAAGAAAATATTTCGCGCCCTTGAGCAGGCTGGCTCCCGCCATGGTGGGAATCGCCAGATAGAAGGAAAACTCCGCAGCCGCGCCGCGGGAGAGTCCGAACAGCATCGCTCCGAGGATCGTAGAACCCGAACGGGAGGTACCCGGAATGATGGCAAGAACCTGAAATCCGCCGATCAGCAACGCGTCCCGATAAGTAATATCCTCTACTCGCTCCAGACGGTATTCCTTTCCACGGCGAAGCCGCTCGATCACGATAAAGGCAACACCGTACACGACCAGCATGACCGCCACGGTCTGATAGTTATAAAAATAATGATTGAACCAGTCGTCAAACAAAAATCCAATGATCGCCGAAGGAAGAACGGCAACGACGACGCGGAACCAAAGCGACCACGTCCCCCGTTTTTCTTCTTTACTTTTGGAAGGCGCAAAGGGGTTGAGCTTTCCGAAGAACAGCACCACCACCGCAAGGATCGCGCCCAACTGGATCACCACCTCGAACATCTCCCAGAACGCCTCCGAGACATCCAGCTTCACAAATTCGTCCAGCAGGATCATATGCCCCGTGGAGCTGACGGGAAGCCACTCTGTGACGCCCTCTACAATGCCGAACAGCACAGCCTTCAATAATTCTATAATAAACATTTTCGTCCTTTCCGCTCTTGAGAGCGCATCATACTTTTATAAGTTAGTTACGACTAACGTTTGAAAGAGCCATTCTCGCCTATTTAAGTTAGTATTTTATAACTCACTGTTCTCCCGACCGCATGATATCTCCCGCGAAGACGTCAAAGGGAACGCGGGCAAAGAATCTCATGGAAGGATGGGGAGCCGATTCCAGAGGCGTACCGTCCTCCGCGTACAACTCCTCCACAAGAAAGGGCTTTCCTACGCGGCGGGGAGAGATCAACTCCGCCTTCTCGCCCACCGACACCTTATTCCGCTGAATGAAAGGGTACAGCCGCCCGCGATCGGTTCGCGCCGCCAAGCCCGCGGGCAAAGGAAGCTCCCCGTCCTCCAGCGCCGTAGCAAAGTACGCCTTTTCCCGAATGTATCCGTTCTGCTCGGTCAGTTGCGCGTTCTCCATGGGAGACTCCTCATAGTAGCCCGTACAGTATTCTCGGTGAGATACGCTCTCCAGCTCCCTTTGCCATGCGGGATCAAAGCGATAATTTTGAGGATCCGCGCGGTAGGCGTCCATCGCCATTCGGTAGGCGTTGGTCACCACCGCCGTATAGTAGGCGCTCTTCATGCGCCCCTCGATCTTAAAGGAGTCGATCCCCGCCTCCATCAGCTGGGGCAAAATACCGATGGTGCACATGTCCTTAGAGGACATAATAAAGGTACCCAGCTCATTCTGCTCCACGGGGAACGGAAGCTCGGGGCGCTTCTCCTCAGTCACGGTATAGACCCAGCGACAGGGCTGAGCGCAGGCGCCCCGATTGGCATCCCGTCCCGTCAGATTGTGTGAGAGCATACACCTACCGCTGTAGGAGACGCACATGGAGCCGTGAATAAACGCCTCCAGCTCCACCGCGGGATCCAAGCCGTCCCGAATGGCGCGGATCTCCGAGAGCGTCAGCTCCCGCGCCAGCACCAATCGCCTGGCGCCCAACGCCGCATAGGCTCTTGCCGCCTCGGGGCTGACGATGCTTGCCTGCGTGGAGATGTGGATCTCCATCTCGGGAAGGATCTCTCTTACCGTTGCCATCACGCCCAGATCCGCAACGATCACGGCGTCAATACCAAAATTTCCAACACGACTCAGGAAAGCGCGCAGGTCGGCATACTCCGCGCCGTGGGGCATGGTGTTCAAGGTCAGATACAGCCGCTTTCCCCTCGCATGGGTGTAATTTACAGCCTCCCACAGCTCCTCGTCGGTGAAATTATCCGCCGCGGAACGCATGCCAAACCGCCGTCCCGCCAGATACACCGCATCTGCGCCGTAAAGGAGCGCCGCCTTCATTTTTTCAAAATTTCCCGCCGGAGACAGCAGCTCCGGCATTCTTCCTTCTTTCCTCATTTCCGATCTCTTTCTATTGATTTATTCCTCGTTATCCTCAGAAAGTCTCGCGCCGCCCCTCCCGTCCTGTCTACGGTATTGCTGAGGGGATACCCCCTTTTTCTGACGAAACAGGCGGGAAAGCTGGGTATAGTCCTCATAACCTACCTTCTTCGCGATCTCGGCGATGCTCAGCTCGGTAGACAGCAACAGCTCCGACGCCTCCTTCAACCTTCTGGTCAGCAGATATTCCTTGGTAGACATCCCGATATACTGCTCCAGCACCGTACAGAGATATTTTCTGGAGATATGCAGCGCCTCCGCAACCTCATCGATACGCAGATCCCGTCGGAAATGCTCGTCGATATACCGCATGGCTTCTCGGGCGTAGCTCGCCCCCGCGCCGCTTCCCTGCCGATCCTGCAGATACTGCTTTTTGTGATAGGACAGAATCATATAAAATACCCCTTGCATATAGGTATTTAAGTCACAAGCGCTATGCTCACGATACAGCACGTCATCGAAGAACCGCTCCAGCTCGGAAGCAAAGCTGAAGGAAAAATATTGGTTAGTTTCATCTAACCCAATATTCTTCATCTGCCACGTTGCCTCGCTTCCGCAGAAGGCGATCCATTTGAAGCGCCATGGTTCCTCAGCATCCGCCGCCATATGGTGAGGCACGTCGGGGATCACAAGGAATCCCTCGCCCGCGCCGATCCGCTTTCCGTTGAAAACGCCGTATCCGTCGGTCACATAGTGGAGAATATAGGCGGGACAGCTTCGGTTATGCTCCCGATTGGGATAGGATTGCTCCTTTCCAAAATACAAAAAGGAAAGAGGCGCATCCTGCTCACGGCCGGAAACGGCATCGTCATAATAACGCTGATCCTCCGCGGGACGTTCCAGCCGCCCCTGAAAGATCCGTCTGGTTCCGTCGAACACATCTCTCCAATATTGGATTTGACTCACAAGGGCGCCTCCTTCCCTTTTCTTTCCATTCTGCTGCTATTGTATCACACATCGTCCCTTCTGTCAATAGAAAAAAACGTCTTTTTCCCATATTTTCGCCTATTACATCCTGAAAATATGACTTTTTGTCATATTCCGAGGTCATTTTGCTATTGTAATTTCTCTCAAGTCCGATATAATAATAGTATAAGTGCTTGTAGCAAGAAAAGGAGAACGCCATGTCCTTTGATTTTACCTATCATCTCTCTCTCGACCATCTCCACGTGGGATGTGAGAAGCCGAGAGCCTATTTTGTTCCCTACCACAGCGAAACCGCCGCGCGTCGCGGATTGCGGCAGGAAAGCCGCCGCTTTCTTACCCTCTGCGGGGATTGGGATTTTCATTACTACCCCTCCCTCGCCCACTGCCCCGATTTTCTGGCAAAGGACTTTTCTGTTGAGGGCTTCGACAAGCTGACGGTTCCGATCAGCTGGCAAACAGTACAAGATCGGGGCTACGACACCCCCAATTATACCAACGTCAGATACCCCTTCCCCTTTGATCCGCCCCACGTCCCCACAGAGAATCCCTGCGGTCTTTACGTGCGGGAGTTCTCCCTCTCCCCTGCCATGGCGGGTAAGGAGCTGTATCTCACCTTTGAGGGTGTGGATTCCTGCTTCTA
>JAZNVA010000060.1:0-2388 GCA_045592565.1 Eubacteriales bacterium
GATGCGGCGGAAGGGAGGCTCGGATACTCTCTTGTCGGAAAATTCCTTGAAGGTATTGTAAACCACCTTTTCCGCAACCTGGAATACGTCCTCCTGAGTAGCAAAGCTCATTTCAAAGTCGAGCTGATAGAATTCTCCGGGAGAACGGTCCTGACGGGCATCCTCATCACGGAAGCAGGGAGCGATCTGGAAGTAACGGTCAAAGCCCGACGCCATCAGGAGCTGCTTGAACTGCTGAGGTGCCTGAGGCAGAGCATAGAACTTGCCCTTGTGCTTACGGCTGGGAACCAGATAGTCTCTCGCACCCTCGGGAGAGGACGCGGTGAGAATGGGGGTCTGGATCTCAAGGAATCCCAGCTCCTCCATCTGGGAGCGCAGATAACTGAGGATCTTGGAGCGAAGCACGATATTGTCGTGGATCTTTCTGTTTCTCAGGTCGAGATAGCGATATTTCAGACGAACCTCCTCACGAGTGTTGGTGGAAGCGTCGATCTCAAAGGGGAGTCCAAGCTGACAGGGGCCCAGCACCTCGATCTTCTCCGCTCTGACCTCGATCATGCCCGTGTCGATCTTGCCGTTGACGGTCTCCTCGTCTCTCTTGGTGACCACGCCCTCTACAAGGACAACGGTCTCCTTGGCAATGCCCGCCAGCATGGCGTCGTCGGAAAAGACGATCTGAGTCACTCCGTAGTGGTCGCGAAGGTCAACGAAAAGGACACCGCCGTGGTCACGCACGGTCTCCAGCCAACCCGTCAGGGTGACGCGCTGACCGATATGGTCTGCTCTGAGTTCATTACAGGTATGCGTTCTTAACATGATTTACTCCTCCTTGGAATATAGTTAGTATTTTCATTTTTTACAGAAAACAATCACGGACGGAAAACAAAAAGCCTTTCGTCCCGCTATGGGACGAAAGGCAAGCTTCCGCGATACCACCCAAATTGACCGCCGTCAGGCGATCCCCTTCATTCGGTCTTGACGCGACAAACGCGCGGTTCTACTTCCCATGCGGGGTTCTTCCGCGGACTCCGAAGTGTTTTTCTTGCCCGACTCAATACCGTGCTTTCAGCCCCCACGGCTCTCTGTCAATGAGACTCGCGCAATACTCTCTTCATCACAGTCGATAAATTTACAACATACATTATAACATAGGAAAAAAGATTTGTCAAGAACCTTTTTCAAAAATTCTTCGTCGTGTCGTTCTCTCTCAAAAAGTCCGCAAGAGCTTTCCCGCGAAGTCCGAGGGATACCCCAATCAAGCTCTTGGCGTATGCCAGCTCAAGGGTGGTTCGAGAGAGTCCCACCGCACCCTCGTCCAAGGCGTTCTTCGTGGTGCCATAGAAGGCGCTCTCCCCATCGCATGGGGCGAGAATGACGGGGATCTGCCGCCGTCGGCAACGGGCAAGTAAGGTCAGGATCGAAAAAGGGCGATCCTCCTTTGCCACCTCACGCAAGCGCAAGGATCTTTTTTTATTGCCGTCGGGATTCTTTGCCCGACCGATACAGACGCTTTCGGTATGATAGGTACCGTGCACCACAGCGCGGACACCCCGCAGACGCAATCCGCGATAGGACAGATTGGTATAGGGACGGATCAGCAGAACCGAACCGTTCAAATTGCGGATCCTGTCTATGTATAGGCTGTCATCCTGCCACTGCCGCCCGCTCAAGACGGCTCCCTTCTCTCCGTACGAAACACGCATCTCGTCTCTGCTGTGGAAATCATCGGTGAAATCAGCGCACTGCATCAAATGGGCGCCCAGATGGACCAGCATCTCTCCGTTGCTCGGATTTTGGTAGACCGCGTACACGTTAGGGACAATGCCGCCCTCGATCAGCTCCACCGCGCAACGGAAGTTTTCATGTCCGTTGGTCTGCGGATGGTTCAGGTCATGCTGGGCGGATACCAGACAGATGGGAATGGGAAATCCCCGCAACGCCACCGAAAGCAAAGCGGCAGTATATGCCAGCGTGTCGGTTCCGTGAAGGATCACGACACCGTCGTGATCGGTACGAGCCTCGGGAGCGCGGAGAATGCGGAGAAGCTCCTCCCATGTACTCACCGTCATATTTTCACTGAGAATATCCTGTGCCGGAAACCGTCTCTCAAAGGTCACACCGCCGCGGGCGGGAGAATTCGAGGCAAAAAAGGTCCTCTCCAAAAGGCTACCCGTTTTTCGAGCATCGGACTGTCTCTTTCCACCCTCACCGTCGGGAGCGGAGCAGATGGTGCCACCCGTAAAAAACAATAAAATCTTTTTCATAAAAACCCTCACGTTCCTTTTCCGGCAGGAGGCAGCTCACGAGAGCCCCTTTTTTTCATGATAACACAATTCCCTCCAAAATGCAAGTCCCTATAAGAAAAAATAAAGCTGTCAAAAATGCCGT
>JAZNVA010000061.1:0-5509 GCA_045592565.1 Eubacteriales bacterium
CCTTGTGCCGAAGGTTTTTCTCAAGCCTTTTATAAAGTATAAAAAAACAGACGATGCATATGCATCGTCTGTTTTTATGTTGATCGGGGTTAAATTACTTAACGTCAACCTCTGCGCCTGCTTCCTCAAGAGCCTTCTTGATGGACTCAGCCTCTTCCTTGGAAACGCCTTCCTTAACGGTCTTGGGAGCACCGTCAACCATTTCCTTTGCTTCCTTCAGACCCAGACCGGTGATCTCCTTAACAGCCTTAACAACGTTCAGCTTCTTGTCGCCGGCTGCCTTCAGAACTACGTCAAACTCGGTCTTCTCCTCTGCTGCGGGAGCTGCTGCGCCGCCAGCTACTGCTACAACGCCTACGGGAGCTGCTGCGGATACGCCGAACTCCTCTTCAACTGCCTTTACCAGGTCAGCCAACTCAATGATGGTAAGAGCCTTGATCTCTTCCAGAATGTTCATGATCTTTTCAGATGCCATTTTCGTGTTCCTCCTTAAACGGAATAATTTAATGAATTTGTTGCGCCGTCACGACGCGAAAGATAGGTTGGAGACAGGACTTACGCCTGTGCCTCCTCTGCTGCGGGTGCAGCTTCCTCTGCGGGAGCGGACTCCTCTGCGGGAGCAGCCTCTCCGTCCTTGTCGACCACTGCCTGAAGAGCATAAGCCAGTCCGTACAGAGGGGAATTGATGCTTCCAAGAAGCTTTGCGATAAGAACTTCCTTCGAGGGGATGTCAGCCAGCTGCAGAACAGTGTTCTTGTCTACAACTGCGCCGTCAAGGTAGCCTGCCAGAATTTCGAAGGATTCGATCTTCTCAGCATACTCCTTGAGAACCTTTGCAGGAGCGATTGCGTCGTCAGCGGCGATTGCGATAGCGGTCATACCGGTCAGGTACTGCTTCATATCGCCCAGACCAACCTCCTCGCAAGCTCTGCCGGTGAGAGAGTTCTTCATAACGGTGTAGGTAACGCCTGCCTCACGGAGAGCCTTACGCATTTTGGTGTCAGCATCAACGGTAATACCCTGATAGTTAACAACCACACCTGCAGGAGAATTCTTCAGCTTTTCAGCGAGCTCGGCAACGATTGCCTGCTTTTGTTCGAGAATAGATTTGCTTGGCACTTTGATTTCACCTCCCATGTGAAAAATGCAGGAAATAAAAAAACTTTCTTCCGCAAGACACAGCCTGCCGCGAAGAAAGAAAAACAAAATACGACTATATATTTTATAATTCTGTCCTCGGCAGGGAGGCGTGAGCCTTTACGGAGACCTGCTGTCTTTGGATAACAGAAACATTATACCACAAAAAAATGATTTGTCAAGAGTTTTTTTAAAAAAAGTTTAAAATTATTTTTGATTATTCATCTGTCTCGTCAACGGTCTTGTTTCGCTCCAGAAGCCGTTTGGCAAAGTCGATCATCTTGTTTCTCAGCCAATCGGGGGAGAGGATTCGGATGTCCGCGTCCACGGAGACGATGATTCCCAAAAAGAGCTCCACGCTGGGGAACTCACAGCGATAGCGATGATGAGGCTCTTCACTGACGATGAAGCCCCGCAGGTTCATCACAGTCATTTTGTCGGTGATCTCCAGCACGGCTGTATAAGGAAGCTGCATCTGGATCACCGAGCGTGCGGCTGTCATGTCGGTAAAGGTTTGTAAGCTGGAGATGACCGCTTGATAGTCGGCGTCGTTTTCCGATTCCAGCATCAGGGGGAGCACATAGTCGGTCTTATAGTAGTATCCCTTTTTGTGTGAGCAATAAGCAAGAGGGGCTTCCAGCTCCCGTCGCAGATAGTCCACGTCCCGCTGAGCCTGTCTGTGGGAGATGTCAAAGCGCTCCGAAAGATGGGCGGCGTTGGGATAGCAATTTGCGGCTATTTTTTTGTGAAACCATTGAATACGGTCGTTGGCACTCATAGTGTTCCCCAATCCTTACAGTTCTTCTTTTTTGTCCTCGGCAATGTCCTCGGATTCGACGGTTCTGTTATTGATTTCAGTTGTTTCAGCGTTTTGGGTTTGCTCGGTGATCTGCAGGGCTTCCGTGTCGGCTTCTTCCCGCATGGGAGAGAGGGACAGAGAAAGGAATCGCAGAGTCACGTAAAGGAACAACCCCAAAAGGGCGTAATAGCAATATATTTCTCCCTCGCTTATGAAAATGCCATGATATGAGGCAACAAGAGAGGGTAGAGAGGATACGCCTAAGCAGACGGTGGCGATTCCCGCGAAAAACATATAGAGAGAGGGGCGGGGGGATGCGACCGTGGCGCGAAGCTCATTGATCAGAAAGAGAATGGCGCTGAGGATGCCCAGCTGAAGCGTCAGCTTGACGGGGGCGTTCATGGGAACGGTAAAATCAAAATAAGAATTGCTCAGGGTGCTCAGCAGACGAAGAATAACGCAAAATCCCGTAAGAATGCGAAGTCCTTCGTTCTTGCCGTTCAACGCGATGAGAACAAAATAAACGGTAGCGCCCAACCCAAGAAGTATGGGGATCAAGCCCGTAGCAGAGCCATTTTCCGCCAGTTCCTCCAACGCGGCGAGGTAGGATTTTCCATCCGACAATACAAGCGCGCCGAAGCCAATCGCACCGAGTGCGGCTCCGATCCGAACCCAAACGGGGGCTCTCTTTTTATATGCGAGGGGCTGCTTGCGGAAGAAAACGATGGAAAGCGCAAGCAGAGAAACAACCGCAATACCAAGGACGATCCATTCCAAAATGGGCAGGAAGGCGCCTCGGAGATAATATCCGATAGAGGCTTCAAAAAAGCAAAGCAGGTTTACCGTATGCAGGGCGATGGAGATCAGTGCAATTCCCGCGGAGACGGAAAAGAAAAGCAAGGCTTTTTGACGTAAAGAGTTTTTTTGTTCGTTCATGGTACGTCCTTTATCAAAAAATACATTCACATACATTATATACTAAAAATTTGAACAGAGTGTAAACAAATGGTGTTTCCGAAAAATATCTTTATTCGCAAGGTGAGAGGAGCAAGACTGATCCAATAAAAATCCACCGTATAGGGCTTATGTGCGATAGGAACTCAGGCGGCTTTTTCGAAATTGCAGAGGCGAGATCCCGGTTCGCTTTTTAAAGGAACGAAAAAAGGAATGGGGGTTGTCCATGCCGATCCGTTCGCAAATTTCATAGATGGGTAGATCGGTGGATATCAGCAGTTGTTCCGCTACGATCATACGTCGCTCGCTGACAAATTCCTTTACTGTCATACCGGCATGCTCTTTGAAATAATCGTATAGTGTATTCTTTGACAGATGGAAGCGACGGCAAAGCGCAGGTACAGTCAAGTCAGACGTTAGGTTTTCGTCGATATAAGTTGCGATCTCCTCAAATCTTTCGCAGGATACGGGGCGGATCAGCTGCTCTAGCCAAATATACTTGGTCAGCATCTCCACAAGCCCTGCCGCGCTTCGGATCTTTTCGGGATCCGAAAAGATCAATCCCCGATAGGTATCCTTCAGTGAGGCGACGTCCAGATTCAGATCCTCGATATTTTGATGGATCTCCTCAAAGGACGCGTTCTTTCCCTCTGTTTGTCGGAGCTGACCGAACAGAATATAGCCGAGTGGAATATTGTTGTGAAGAATGGGAACGACCATGTCGGTCAATCCCGCGTGACAGCGATGAATGACAGTTTCTCTCCGTTCCGCGCAAGAGCAAAGCAGGTCGTGATCGGATGCAAAGCAGCGGCGTCTTCCTTCGGGGGACGATTGGATCAGCATGCAAAACGGATTGGTGGTGGCAGGGAAGGAAACGATTTTCCTGAAATCTCGGTCCAGAATGCAGACACAGATTCCCGTAAGGTTATGAAAATTTCGTAGCATTTGACGTAGCTTTTCCGAGTCATATTGCAGTTGCATGCCACTTGCCTCCCCAAAAGATCATGATAGCTTCATTATATCCAAAAATACGCAAAATGTCAATTTGTTTTTTAAAATTGAGAAAAAATGTACCTTTTTTGAGACAGCGGGGACTTGCCAAGCGGAAAACCTTTTGTTATAATACATAAGAAAACAATCAAGGAGGAACATATGAATTATATGCTCTTGGGCGTGATCGCCCTGTTTGTGACGGTACAGAATATTTTTAAGCAAAAATATAACGATCGAGTGAAAGGAGGCGTTCTGTTTTTCAGCGGACTCTGCTCCTTTTTCGCTATGTTGTTTTTTATTGTCATCAATCGGGATTGGAGCTATCGCGCAGAGCTTCTGCTTCCTTCCTTTGGGTTCGGTCTGTCCTATGCGGCGGCAAGTGTTTGTACGGTGATGGCGATCCGTTACGGATCCTTGGCAAAGACCTCGCTGATCATTTCCTGCTCCCTGCTGATTCCCAGCTTTTATGGGATCATCTTCCTGAGGGAGCCCATCGGTTGGGCGCTGGTCGTGGGAACCGTGCTTTTGGTAGTTGCTTTGGTCTTGACCAACTATCAAAAGGCATCTGCAGAGGACGAGAAGCAGGGATATTGTCTGTGGAAATGGATCATATTTGTTTTTTTTGCCTTTGTCGGAAACGGCATGTGCTCCACGGTGCAGAAGATGGAGGGATTGAAATACGGCGACGAAGGAAAGAATATGTTTATGATCGTGGCTCTTGCTATGGCAACGGTGATGCTGTTTGGAGTGGCATTGCTGATGAGGGAGGAGCGAGCCATCATGAAGGTGTCCATGCAGAGAGGATGGTGGTTAGGTGCCTCCAGCGGGATCATAAACGGACTGACCAATGCGCTTGTCATGCTGCTGAATGCACGCAATATGCCCGCGTCGGTGATGTTTCCCGTGATTTCGGGGGGAGGGATCGTTTTGATCTTCCTCTACGCCACGTTGGTCCGAAAGGAAAAATTCAATCCAAGACAGGTCGTTGGCTTTGCCTTGGGAGTGATCTCCATCGTTTTGCTGAATCTTTGAATGCATAGAATGCGTGTGGAAAAGCGGGGGGGCCTTTGGGGCACCGCGCTTGTTTTATCAAAGTGTTTTCAGCTCGATCCTTTCTCCGAGGGGGAAGGCATGCACGCGGTCGCCGCACGCGATTCGTCCCTCAAGCAGAGCGAGAGAAAGAGGATCTTCCAGCAAACGAATGACCGCCCGTCGCAAAGGACGGGCGCCATAAGCGGCGCTGAAGCTTTTTTCAGCTAAAAAAGAGGGGAGATCGACCTCAAAGGTCAATGTGATTCCAAGCTCCTTTGCGCGTTTCACAATATCATCAAGCATACGGTCAGCAATACGGGATAGCTCGGTTTTCCCAAGGGGCTGAAACACGATGATGTCGTCCACACGATTCAAAAATTCGGGAGGAAATTGCTTTTTAAGCGCAGAGAGCATCTCGGATTCCCGTTCGTGGCGTAGTGTGCCGTCGGTGCTATCCGAGGAGGAGAACCCCAGAATTTTTCTCTGTTCTTCTGGATTGGAGCCTAAATTAGAGGTCATAATGACAATGGTGTTCCGGAAGCTGACTCTGCGGCCTGTGGAATCCGTCAGCACACCCTCCTCCATGATCTGCAG
>JAZNVA010000062.1:0-5679 GCA_045592565.1 Eubacteriales bacterium
CTGGAGCCAGCCTTTGACAAAAACGGGATCCCCTTCTTCTTCTCCGAGAAAACAGACGTCAGCTCTCTGCCTCCCGTAAAGCTCCTGCTTTCTGCTCTGCGGATCAAACAGTACGGTTGGCAAAAGAACGACGTGATCTCCCATCTTAAAACGGGCATGTATGCTTTTGACACCCGTGATCTTGATCTTTTTGAAGAATACGTCTCAACATGGAACATCAAAGGGGCGCGATTTACAGGACAGGATTGGACCATGAATCCAGACGGATTCGCAGAAACGGTATCGGAGCGAGGAAAAGCCATTCTTCGATCTGCCAACACGGTGCGCCGTGAATTGGTGGAGGTTTTGGAAAAGCTGTTCGTTTTGCTGGACGCGGCAGACAACGTGCCTCAAATGTGCCGAGCGATCTATACGTATTTTACGGATATTGGACTGGAGGCGACACTGGACAAGCTTGCCGCAAAGCAGCAAGCGGACGGACATACCAAGGAAGCCCGTGAGCTTCAGGCATTATGGGGGATTCTGCTGAATACCCTTGCGGATATTGCCGCCGCTATGCCCGAGGAACAGGCTGATACCGAGGAATTCTTCCATATTCTGCGGATCGTTTTCCGTCAGTCCGATATTGGTACGATCCCTACCTCTATCGATGAGGTCACTGTCGGTTCGGCAGCCATGCTGCGAGGTTCCAATCCCAAATACGTGTTTATTCTGGGACTTTGCGAGGGGGTATTCCCCGCTACCGTCAGCGATACGGGGCTGTTTACAGCAGGAGAGCGAAGCACCCTTGCCGAGCTTGGCATTTCTCTTTCCTCCGACAACGATACCCGTTCGGCAGATGAGCTGATGTTCGTTCAACGCGCTTTTTCCGCTCCTTCCCACGGGCTATTTTTACTTGCCTCTATGACCGATTCTTCGGGCAGCGCGCGGAACCCCTCCCTCCCCTTTAATCGTGTTAAGGAGCTATTTGCCAATCTTGAGCCTCACAGATTTTCCGGAGATGATATCCGCTATCTGGTAGGCTCCCCCAAGGGCGCCGCCGCCCATATCCGAACCGTTTCGGAGCAGGCAGATGCCGAGGCGCTGAGACAAGCAGTTGCTGACTTTTTGCCCGACACGGCGCAATTATCCTTACAGCCTTCGTCCATGCCTGACTGTTCGCTTTCCCCTGAGCTTGCCTCTTCTCTGGTAGGAACCTCCGTTCGCTTTTCCTCCACCCGCTTTGAGCAATACGTCTCTTGCCCCTTTCAGTATTACTGTAAATACGTGCTTGGCTTGAGAGAAAAGAAAAGCGGAAATTTCAGATCCAATGACATCGGAACCTTCGTTCATTACATTCTGGAACAGTTATTGCGCTTCGCCGTGGAGCCCAGGGAAGACGGCACGCTTCCCGATGATGAGGAATTAGTAGCAAAAACGGAGGAAACCGTCTCCGCTTATATTGATCGGATCTGCCCTACCGAGTGGAAATCCTCAAAACGGCTGAAGCACCTATATACTCGCTTGAAGCGACTTTCGATCCTGATGATCCGCAATATTGTGGAGGAATTCTCTCAAAGTGAATTCGAGCCCATGTTCTTTGAGCTGAACACCAACGGACAAGGCGACAATCCCCTGCCCATGGAATTTGTCATGGATGATGGGTTCCGCGTCTCCTTTTCGGGCATTATTGACCGCGTAGACGTCCTGAAGAAAGACGGAGAGGTCTATATCCGTATTGTAGACTACAAAACGGGAAGCAAGGTATTCTCCTTAGAGGACGTCAAGCACGGTATCAACATTCAGATGCTTCTTTATCTGTTCACGCTGTGCCGTAACGCCAATTCCTCCTTCTGCCGTTCTCTTGGACTGGGCGAGGATCAGACTCCCATACCTGCGGGTGTGGTCTATTTGTCAGCCAACGTTCCCGTTGTCTCGGTCGAGAACTTTGACAGTAGCGACGAGGTCATGAAAAAAGCCGCCTCCTCCCTGAAACGGAGCGGCGTATTGCTGAACGACGAGGAGATCCTCAAGGCAATGAACGCCTCGTTCTCTCCCACCTTCCTCGCGGGCATCAAACGAAACAAGGAAGGCATCTTGGAGGGCTCCGCGTTGACCGCTCCCGAGGATTTTACCAAGCTGTATGACCAGATCCGTTCCACGGTAGAATCCATCACAGACGAGCTTCGTGGCGGGTGCGCCGATGCAAAGCCGCTGAACTATCATGAATCTAAAGATCCCTGCGCTTATTGCAAGATGAAGCCCATCTGCCGCAGAGAGGAAGAATAAGGAGAGTTTTATGGAAAAAAAATGGACACGTGCGCAGCTCGCGGCAATGGGTACAGAAAAAACTCAGAATAAAACTCTTTTGGTCAGCGCCGCCGCAGGTTCGGGAAAAACCGCAACTCTTACCGAGCGGATCATCCGAAGTCTGACCGATCCTGCTCATCCATCCGACATTTCCAAAATGTTGATCGTGACCTTTACCCGATCTGCCGCTGAGGAACTGAAAAACCGCATTTTCTCGGCTCTTGGAAAAGCAATGGCAAAGGATCCCGCCAACCCTCACCTGAATTCTCAGCTGATCAAGCTGGGAAGCGCGAAGATCTGCACCATCGACGCCTTCTATCTGGAACTGGTACATACCCATTTCTCCGACCTGGGAATTCCCGCCTCTCTGCGCATCGGGGACGGAGCGGAGCTGGAGGTGCTGAAAAAGGCGGTAATGGAAGAAACCGTTGACCGTTTTTATGATACGGATGAATTTTTTCCCGCATTTGCGGAATGCTTTACAGGTACGCGAAGCGCAGACCGTCTGACAACGATCTTACAAGAGCTTTATACCTCTCTTGCCTCGACCCCCGAAGGAATTGAGTTTTTGCTTCTGAATGCCGAGCAGCTGAAAAATCACGCCGATGCGCAAGATGACTTTTTCTCCACGCGCTATGGTACTGTTTTGCGGGATCGTACCCGCGATCTCATTCAGTATTGTCTCTCGATCTTTGATACAGCATGCGATTACCTTTCTCTGTGTGAGGCACACGCGGAAAAAATGCTCCCCTCCTTCGAATTCGACCGTAATTTCTGTCAATCTCTTTTGGACACGTTAAGTGATCCCACGACGGGATATCAGCGGACCAAGGAGCTACTCGAATCCTTTAAACCTGTTTCCTTGAAGAAAATGGACAGCGAATTTGCCACTGAAGAAAGTGAGACATACAAAGCGCTTCGAAAGAGCCTTCACGCAAAGATCCGCACCCATGCCAAAAAGTCGTATTCCAAGGATACTGTATCCATTCTTCGCGCCATGCGTGAGACGTCGCAGTACACGGATATGCTTTATCGGGTTTTGAAGCAATTTGAGGATGTTTTCTCTGAGGAGAAGCTGAAGCGGAACGTTATGGAATTCAACGACGTGCGCCGATTTGCATTCCGCCTTTTGGTGAACCGTGACGGAACTCCCACCGCAGTTGCCAAGCAGTACGCCAAGGATTTTACCGACATTTACATCGATGAGTATCAGGACGTGGATTACGTACAAGACATGATCTTCCGCTCCATTTCCACTCCCACCAATCGCTTTATGGTGGGCGATATCAAGCAAAGTATTTATGGATTCCGCGGCGCGGAGCCACAAGTCTTTTCCAATTACCGCGCATCCTTCCCCGATCATGACTCCCCCAAGGCAACGGCATCGGATACAGCAACGATATTTATGTCCGAAAACTTCCGTTGTGATAAATCGATCATTGATTTTACCAATATGATCTGCTCCAATTTGTTTTCCGTATGCGCGGAGAGCATTGGATACCGCAAGGACGACGATCTTGTTTTTTCCAAGGAAATGCCTTCCGCCGATTATCAACCGACTCCCGTAGAGGTTGTTGTGCTGTCCTCGGCAACGTCCGATGCCGTACCCAACGAGGAAAATATGGAGGAGGAAACAGAGAAGGATGATGAAAAAGAGGCGCCTGAGAAATTTGAGATCGAGGCTGCATATATTGCCGCAGAGATCCACCGACTGATCACCACGGAGAAAAAGGCAAACGGCACCCCCATTCTCCCCGGCGATATTGCCGTTCTCTTCCGCACCAAGCGGATCAGCCCCTATATCATTCAGGCATTGAAGCAATACAACATTCTTTCTTCGGAAAGTGACGGTGACCGTTATTTTGAAAACCCCGACGTTTTGATGGTGCTTTGTCTTCTGAACACCGTTGACAATCCTCACAGAGATATCTTTTTGGCAGGAACGCTCCGTTCCCCCATCTTCGGCTTTTCCATGGAAGATCTGATCCTCATTCGGCAAAGCTGTGACAGCTCGTACTCTCTGTACGACGCCCTGCTTTCTCTTCAAGACGGAACCGATCCGCTTTCTGTACGTTGCCGTGAATTCGCTGACATCTTACAGCAATACAGAGACAGCGCACAGACACTTCCCGTTGATCGCTTTCTTCGAACGCTCTTTGAATCCGATCGGTTTATCGCGTCGGGGCTGGTCTCCGACCGAACTGAAAGCGGTGACGGCGGAAATCTGCTGCGCCTGTACGAATATGCAAGAACCTTCGAAGCGGGTTCCTTCAAGGGACTATATAACTTCATTGAATTTATCAATACCGTGATCGAGGAAAATAAAAAAATGAAGGTCCCCCCAAAGGGGTCCTCTCCCGACCGTGTCACCCTCATGACCATTCACCAATCCAAGGGCTTGGAGTTTCCCGTTTGCTTCCTGAGCGGAGCTGGCGGCTGGTTCAATCAAGAGGATCTGAAAAACAGCTTGCTTTACGAATATCCACTTGGCGTTGCCATGAAGCTTTCGGACAGCACGGGCTTTGCACGAATCAACACCCCCCTTCGAGAAGCACTTGCCTCAAACTATGTGATTCGTCAAAGAGAGGAAGAAATGCGCGTATTGTACGTTGCTCTGACTCGCGCCAGAGAACGGCTCTACGTCACTGCCACAAGCAAAACGCCACCCGAGGCGTTGATGGAAAAAGCCGCCTCGCGGGTTCGGTTTTCGGGACGGCACACCCTGCTCGCTTGTAATTCTTATCTGGATTGGATCTTGATGGCGCTCGCTTCCCCATCCGCCGACAAGGATTGCCACCGACTCAAATTTTTTACGGCGGAAGAAATATCCGCGCATTTTGACCATACAGAGAAAGCGCCCCTCACGGAGACCGATATTGAATCAACACCCTCTGCCGATCAGGAGCTTTACGGTAAACTGAAGGAAAAGCTCTCCTTCCACTACCCCTATACCGAGTTCCGTCGGATCCCCGCGAAGCTCACGGTTTCCCGTCTGTCACCCAGCGTTTTGGACGAGAACGACACCTCGACAGATCTCATACCCGAGGAGAAACAAGCTCCCGTGCCCGACTTTTTTATTACGGGAACACCGTCTCGGGCAAGCGCCCCAGAACGTGGTACCGCCACCCATCTGTTCCTACAGTTCTGTGACTTCTCAAGAGCCCAAAAGCAAGGCATTCGTGAGGAGCTGGCGCGATTGGTTGAAAAGCAATTTCTCCCGCAAAATCTGGCGGATCTGGTTTACGTGGAGGAATTGGAACGATTCATCGACAGTGATCTGATGATAGCTATTGAGCAGTCCGACACGATCATTCGAGAACAACGGTTTAACCTTTTCCTATCTCCCCGTGAATTTACCGATGATCCCGAGCTGATCGCGTTGCTGGGTGA
>JAZNVA010000063.1:0-4020 GCA_045592565.1 Eubacteriales bacterium
GGCAATACCTGGCAGGAATACGACGTGGAGATCTCCGACATCCGCAGAGATTCCACCTCCAACAAGTGCTTCACCGTCAAGGTCACCGACCCCGATCTGATCGCCAAAACGGGAGGTATCATTCAAGGAATGAGCGGCTCACCTATTATCCAAAACGGCAAGCTTGTCGGCGCGGTCACCCATGTGCTGATCAACGATCCGACCACGGGGTACGGAATTTTCATCGAGAATATGCTCGCTCAGATGGGCGATCCGCTTTACTAATAATTTGTTATTTTTCACAAGTGTTGACTTTCCCCTTCGGTTATGTTATACTATAACGCATAAAGTAAACCCGAAAAATACGGAAAGGGATCGTCATGATATCAAGAAGAAGCGTCACTATTTTATTGTTTACTTTTTTATGTGTAGTAGGATGTACGGCGTTTACGTCGTGCGCCCACAGCCATGAGCTTTACAAGGTCGATGGAGTAGAAGCTACCTGCACAGAGAACGGCACTCAGGCGTACTATGCCTGCTCGGACTGTGATATGATCTTCTCCGACGCGGAGGGAACGGAATCCATCGAAAAGCCGCAAGTCATTGAAAAGATCTCACACAAGTTCGTTGACGGCACCTGCGAATACGGTTGCGGTTATCATCAGCTCACGCTAAAAAAAGCCTCCGCCCAAGATCTTGAGGGAACCGACGGCGTTTATGCGGCAAAGGAAGGAACCCTCGTTACCATCACGGCAGACAAGGCGGACGAGGATTACGAATTCGCCGGCTTTAAAAGAGAGGGATCCCGTCAAAAGGAAAGCAAGGACTCTGCCACCTATACCTTCACGATGCCGAACGAGCCCGTTTCCTACACCGCCGTCTATCTAAAATATTACACTGTATCCTTTGACCTCAACGGCGGGAAGGGCACCATCGCTTCTCAACGCGTTTTGAGCGGCTCAACGGCGGAAGCGCCTACCCCTCCCTCCTATTCCTATACAGCGCCAACGGGCGAGACCTATCGTTTCGTATTTGAGGATTGGTATTATGGCTTGACGCCATGGAATTTCGAGACCGACGTTGTTACAAGAGATATTACGTTACGAGCAAAATGGACGTTCGAGGAGGACTTTTTCGCCGTGAAGGAAAATGCTTCCCTTCGTGCCGACGGAGCGACGATCCGTGCGCTGTCCTTCAACGTTCTGGCGGATGACTGGAGTAACAAGCCTGCCGTTGCTCCTCGCGCCACGGGTGCCGTGAACACGATCCTGAGATATCTTCCCGACGTTGTGGGTCTGCAGGAATGCGACGATCAATGGTATGCCGCCCTTAACGCCGACGAACAGCTTCACGCCAAGTACCGCTTCGTCAATTATTCCTCCTCCGGTCAGAACAAGGTCACCATAAACGGCAAGAAATACACCAATTATTCCACGATCCTTTATAATACCGACGTGCTGGAGCTGATCGAGTGGAAGCAACAGCCCCTAACTCCCAGCGACAATAAAAAATGCCGTATTTTTACCGTCGCGGTATTTGAGATCAAGGAAAGCGGAAAACAGTTTATCTTCACAAGCACACACTGGGATCTTACGGAAGAACAAAGATTAGCGCAAGCCAATGGAATGAAATCCCTCATTGACGGTTGGAGGACGAGGTATCCGAATATCCCCCTTGTCATGAGCGGTGACTACAACGCACCGGACAGCGAGTCCTCGCTGGTAACGCTCATAAGAGACAACAATTTGACTGATAGCAAAAACGCTATTGCTACCGGCTTGGTTTGTTCCACGTTTCATCTTGGTAACGGAATGTTTGAGGGATCCAGAAACGCCGCCATTGCCGCCCATTGGCTTCGCGGACGCGTCTCGGTTACCCCCCAAAACGTAACAACAACCGAGTGCATTGACCACATTCTGCTTTCTTCGGGAATCGAATCCCTTTATTACGATACCATTCATGACGAGGAAGCCCTTGATGCATCGGACCACATGCCGATCTATTGCGATCTGAGATTTTAAAGTCAACCACCGATCAGTCCGCAAGGAATACTCCAAAACCGCTTCGGCGGTGTAAATCCAAAAGGCAACGTCACTGTTTCAGTGGCGTTGCCTTTTTGTTATCAATTATTTTCTAATCACTCTACAAGATCGATATACCTTGCGGCAATTTGCGGAAGTGTAATTTCCGCCCCCATTACCGATTCATAGGAATATAATCCCTCAAAGGAACCGTAAATCGTAACGATGTCGTATTCGAGTATTCTTCCCTCATCCTCCTTCAAGGTATACGTTACGTAAACAGTCTCCTCATAATTACCGTCAATATTCAACCGAAGCTCGATATTTTTTCCGGATTCAAGAACCTGAATGACTTCTCCCTTTAGGGATACGGTTACCCCTTTATAATTATCGGGATTTCGTGCCAGCTCCTTATATGTATACGTTTTACATTTGGACTTATACTCAGACTCGCTAAGCACCTTCTCGGTCTCTTCAGTCTGTGTGCTTTCCGTTTGCGCCGTTTTGCTCTGTTCGGTATAGGAATCCGATTCCTCGCCCATCAATCCAGCCAAAAGGAACACACCCAAGACACCAATGATAACCCCAAACCACCATTTTTTATAAATCTTTTTCTTTTGGGGTTTCATTTCCATAGATTTCTGCTCTTGCTCGTTCATTTTCTCCTCCTGCAATGTATATTTTTAGCCATTATAGGCTATCTTTAGCCTATATTGTATCATATATAGCCTATATTGTCAAGCGATTTGGTCTATAATTAGACCAAATATTTTAAAGGAGAACAAAATGGGTACTTATACGACAGTAAAGAACAGAATTTTACAGCTCCTTGGTGAAAAAAACATGTCGATCCATAAATTGGCAATGGAATCTGCGGTCCCTCCCTCGTCCATCAAAAACATTCTTTACGGAAAAAGCAAAAATCCCGGAATTGTAACACTGAAAATGCTTTGCGACGGCTTTGGAATTACACTCGTTGAGTTTTTCAATACGGAAGAATTCGAAAAGCTGGAGCAGGAAATCAACTGAAAAGAGACGCGACCACCCTATCTTGGATGGTTGCGTCTCTTTCGGTTGATCAGTATATATTGATCATACGCGAGCTATGGTGGATCGGCTCAAAGCCGTCTCGGTAGAGGTGTCCGTCGTTGGACAGAGTCAGCACTCTGGCGCGGGCGTATTCCTTCGGGGGATTATCGGGATATTTGACGGTGTCGTCGTCCAAACGGATCACCGTTACGCCCGAATGCTCCATCTCAAAATGAGTTGCATAATAAGGATACGGAATATCCAGCAGATGGCTCATAACGATCTTTCCCATGCCCTCGTGAGCAAAAATGGCGATCCGCTTTTCATTGGCGCGCGTCTTCACACGATAGAGTCCTTTCTCGGTATCGTGCTCGTAGCCGTGGGATGCCAAAAGAGCGTCCATGCCCTTCCACACCACCTCAAAGCTTTCCTTAATGGGAAGCGCCGCGAAAGCGGGGGACTCGTACCATCTCTCCCCCATTTCCCGAATCTCCCGATTGGAAAGGATCTCAGAATAATACGGGTGCGACCATATCCAACACCTTTTTCCGTCGTCCGTGGGCATCATGGTCGCGGCGGATGCGTTCTTTTCGTCCAAAAAATCAAGGGGGATCATTTCTTTTCCTAAAAGGTCACACAGAGGCTGAGCCGTTTGCATTGCCCGATGGGAGGGGGAGGCGTAGATCTCATCGATACCGCACTGCGCGAGCCGACGCGCAACCGACTCCGCCTGCTTTTCTCCCAGAGGCGTCAACTGATTGGGATGGTAGATCGGCTCTCCGTGACGTATATAAAAAATTAACATTGAAAACTCCTCCCGTTTCGAGCTTTATATTTATTATCTCATTGTATTTTATATCGTTTTGGCACAAATGTTTCGCACTCGCGCGCTCTTATTTTCCAATCGTCTCACGCTTCCACTCCCCCGGTGTCACCCCCTCGTGTTTTTTGAAAAACCGAACGAAATAACTCGGATCCTCAAAACCACATC
>JAZNVA010000064.1:0-11566 GCA_045592565.1 Eubacteriales bacterium
GGTGTTGAAGAACATCAATTTGACCATTCGCCCCGGAGAGACTGCGGTGCTGGTGGGACTTAATGGAGCGGGAAAGACCACCTTTATCAAGCTTCTTACCCGATTGTACGATCCCACGGAGGGACAGATCCTGCTGGACGGAAAGGATCTGCGGGAATACGATACGGCAGATCTGTACCGAATGTTCGGCATCATCTTCCAGGATTTTGGGAAATATGCTGTCAGTGTGTCGGATAATATTCATTTCGGCGATATCCATCGGGAAAAAAGGGACGAGGAGATCCGCAAGGCGGCAGAATCCTCTGATGCGGCAGATTTTATTTCCCGACTGCCAAACGGTTACGATACTGCGCTGATGCGGTATTTTGAACCCGATGGCACGGAGCTGTCTATCGGTCAGTGGCAAAAGCTGGCGATCGCTCGTGCTTTTTACAGTACATCGGATATTCTCATTCTGGACGAGCCTACCGCCTCTCTCGATCCCTTGGCAGAGCAGGAGATCTTCAATCAGTTTGACCGCCTCCGCGAGGACAAGACCACCATCTTCGTTTCCCACCGTCTCTCCAGCGCCACCGTCGCGTCCAAGATCGTGGTCTTGGAATACGGCGAGCTTGTGGAGGAGGGAACACACAGGGAGCTGATGGAGAAGCGAGGACGGTATTATACGCTGTTCTCTACGCAAGCACAGCGGTATCTTGCGCAGGACGAAGAGCAGAAAAGCTGAGTTTTTATCGTTTTTTAGAAAAATCGGTTGACAAGTGACCGAGAATCTTATATAATGTAGTATATTTCTTTTGAGTATACGGATTGGAAAGGGTTAGAACACCATGCATGTAAAGGTAGTAAAATTTGGCGGAAGCTCCTTGGCGGACGCCGAGCATTTCAGACAGGTTGCCTCCATTATCAAGGCGGATCCCACCAGACGGTACGTGGTTCCGTCCGCACCGGGCAAGCGATTCTCCGCAGATACCAAGGTGACTGATATGCTTTACGAGTGCTACGAGAAGATTCGGAAGCACGAGAGTATTGACGAGCTGTACGGAAAAATTTGTGATCGTTATAACGGTATTATTGCCGAGCTTGGCTTGGACTTTGATATCAGCGGCGAGCTGGAATACGTAAAGAATGCCATGACGCATCGCTCGGGGCGCGATTTCGCTGCCAGCCGCGGTGAGTATCTTAACGGATTGATCCTGTCTAAGTATTTGGGATTTTACTTTGTGGACGCAGAAAACATGATCTTCTTCAAGGAAAACGGAAGCTTTGACGAGGAAAAGACCAATCGGGTACTGACTGAGGAGCTGATGCAGCATAAGAACGCGGTCATTCCCGGATTTTACGGAGTGATGCCCAACGGCACCATCAAGACCTTCTCCCGCGGAGGCTCGGACATTACGGGCTCCATCGTTGCCAGAGCGGCAGACGCGGATCTGTACGAGAACTGGACCGACGTGTCGGGCTTTATGATGGCAGATCCCCGCATCATCAAGAATCCCTGCTCCATCGAGACCATTACCTACCGTGAGCTCCGTGAGCTTTCTTACATGGGCGCGACCGTGTTGCATGAGGACGCGATTTTCCCTGTCAGATACGCGGGGATTCCGATCAATATTCGTAATACCAACGATCCTTCCGCCGAGGGAACCATGATCGTAGCGGAGACATCCGCATATGACACCGAAAAGGTGATCACCGGTATTGCCGGTAAAAAGGGCTTTTCGGTTATCACCGTGGAGAAGGATATGATGAACTCCGAGATCGGCTTCGGCAGAAAGGTGCTGGAGGTTCTGGAGGATAATGAGATCTCCTTTGAGCATCTCCCCTCGGGAATCGACAACCTGAGTGTTGTGGTCGCCAGCAACAGCCTGGAGGGCAGACGGGAAAAGCTTCTGTCCAGCATCAATCGCGCTGTTTCTCCCGATCATATCTCCATTGAGGACGGCATGGCGCTGGTCGCTGTTGTGGGACGCGCTATGGTCAAGGCAAAGGGAACTGCCGCCAGAGTCTTTGATGCGATTTCCCGCGCGGATGTGAATATCCGTATGATCGATCAGGGCTCCAGCGAGATCTCCATCATTGTGGGCATTGAGGAGCATGATTTCGATAAGGCATTGGATGCAATTTACAAGGAATTTGTAAAATAAAGAGCAGGAGGCTGTCATGCATGACAGCCTCCTCCCTTTTTGTGTCGGCAAAGGGACAAAAAACCGAGAAAATGAATAATTGAAATATTTTTTGCAAAAAAATGAGATAAAAAAAGTATATTTGCCCGATTTTTCGTACATTATAGATGAAGTTTAATTTTGGGGCATGAAAGGAGGACAAAATGGGAGAATACCGTTTTATTCGGGAGCGCTTTTCCGAGCTGGAGCGGATGACACTGTCGCCGTATGCTTGTCTGACCGCAAGTAGCAAAGGGCGGGACGTACCCGTTACTCCATCGGACATCCGAACCGATTTTCAGAGAGATCGAGATCGGATCCTGCACTGTCAGTCCTTTCGCCGCCTGATGAACAAAACACAGGTCTTTCTGGCGCCGACGGGAGACCATTACCGTACCAGAATGACACATACGCTGGAGGTTACTCAGATCGCCCGTATTATTGCCCGCGCTCTGCGCCTCAATGAGGATCTTACCGAGGCGGCGGCTTTGGGACATGACATCGGACATACCCCCTTCGGTCATGCAGGGGAATTTGCCATGCAAAAATGCTTCGATCCCTGTTTTACCCATTACAAACAAAGTCTTCGAGTGGTGGAACAGCTGGAAAACGATGGGCGAGGCTTGAACCTGACGTGGGAGGTGCGTGATGGGATCGTCAACCACACGGGGGCCCATATGGCATCCACGCTGGAGGGCGTGATCGTCAAGTTTGCCGATCGCATTGCCTATATCAATCATGACATTGACGATGCCTGCCGCGCGGGGATCCTTGCTGAGACCGATATCCCGAAGGAGATTCGGGACGTGCTGGGGCAGGGACATTCTCAGCGGATCAATACCATGGTCAGCTCCATTGTTCGAGAGAGCACCGATCAGCCGTATATTCGCATGGAGGAGCCCGTTCAGGAGGCGACCGATGCGCTCAGAGATTTTCTGTTTGCCAGGGTATACCGAAATCCCGTGGCAAAGTCGGAGGAAAGCAAGGCGCAGGAAATGCTGATGAGGCTGTTCGAATACTTTGTGGCGAACCCCGATAAAATGCCGTCTCTGTATCGCGGAAATTGCGAGACCGAGTCTGTGGAGCGGTGTGTATGTGATTTCATATCGGGCATGACAGACCGCTATGCCATTGAGGTATATTCCGACCTATACATACCCAAGGTATGGAGAGGGGTGTCTACATGATCTCAAGAGCGATTATTGATGAAATTGTTTTTCGGAACGATATTGAGCAGGTGATCGGAAGCTACGTAACACTGAAGCGGGCGGGCTCCAATTTTTCGGGGCTGTGTCCCTTCCATAACGAGAAAACTCCTTCCTTTACCGTTTTTCCCGCCACCAAAAGCTTTTATTGCTTCGGTTGCGGCGCGGGAGGAGACGTGATCAGCTTCGTTATGAGAGAAGAAAATCTGGATTACGTGGGGGCGCTGGAGTTCCTTGCCGCCCGCGCGGGGATCACCATTCCCACCGATGACCGAATCGAGGAGCAGGGAGGCGTTCCGAGAAAACGAATCTACGAAATGAATCTGGCGGCGGCAAGGTTCTTTCGGGAATGCCTGTTTGATGAAAATCTGGGTGGAGAGGGCTTACGCTATTTGACCGAGCAGCGAAAGCTGAGCACGGCGACCATTCGTCGCTTTGGGCTGGGCTTTGCACCCAACAACTGGTGGTTACTTTCCAACCATATGAGAAAGCTCGGCTTTACCGAGGAGGAGCTGATCGCGGGCTTCCTTTGTAAGCGGAGCGAAAAGAGCGGAAAGATCTTTGATCTTTTTCGCAATCGAGTGATCTTTCCCGTTATCGATACCACGGGGAACGTGGTTGCCTTTGGCGGACGTGTCATGGATGACTCCAAACCCAAATACCTGAACAGCTCCGATACTCCTGCCTTCAAAAAGAGCAGACATTTGTTTGCTCTGAATTTTGCCAGAAAGCAGGCGCAGGAGAGAATGCTGCTGTGTGAGGGCTATATGGATGTGATTGCCCTTCACGCCGCGGGATTTGAAAATGCCGTGGCGACTCTGGGGACCGCCATTACCTCCGAGCAGGCGAGGATCTTTGCCAAATATACCTCTCAGGTGGTGATCTGCTATGACTCCGACTCTGCGGGGCAGACTGCCGCTCATAAAGCAATGCGGCTTCTGGAGGAGGTTGGCGTTGACGTGCGCGTATTGAAGCTGGAGGGGGCGAAGGATCCCGATGAATATATCAAGAAATTTGGCTCCGACGCTTTCCGACGCGTGCTGGACGCCAGTATGACGGGCTTTGATTTTCGTCTTTCCAACATTTTGGCTGAATATAATCTGGCGCTCCCCGACGAGAAGATCAAAGCGTCTGGCGCGGTATCCAAAATGATCGCGGACGCTCACTCCGAGGTGGAGCGGGATATCTGCATCCGAAAGGCGGCAGAGGTGTTGGGCGTTTCCGCCGATGCGATGAAGTCTGACGTGGCACGGATCCGCCGCGCACGATATCGGGAGATGAAGAACAAACAGCTGCAGGAAGCCAAGCTTTCCATCAAAAGCTACGGCGACCGCATCAATACCGATGCAGCCAAGAACGTTCGGGCAAATCACGCGGAGGAGATCTTACTGGGGTTGATCCTGATCTACGACGAATTTCGTCGGGACGCTGCAAACGGAAGCGCTGGGATCACCGCAGAGGATTTTACGACCGCCTTTGGCAGAAGGGTCTTCGAGGCGATCTGCTCGCTGGAGCAAAGCGAGATGGGCTTTTCTAAGGCGATGCTGGGGCAGAGCTTTCGAGCGGATGAGCTTGGACGGATCGAAAAGATTGAGCTCGAGCGCCGCTCCTTGGCGAGAAACGACCGAGAGGTGTTCGTGGCGGCGATCGACGCCATAAAAAAAGAAAAGACAGCCGCCTCTGACGACGGCGATCCCTTTGCGGATCTGCGCCGACGCCAGGAGGAGGCGAAAAAAGCGAAGGCTCAAAAGAAATCATAAAGAATACATAAAGTGGAAGGAACGAAAACATGACGGAAAACGAAATCAAGCAAGAGAAAGAAAAAACCATTGATCTGGAGAGTCTGATCGAAAAGGGGAAGCAGGGAAAGCTCTCCAATGACGATCTGGACGAGGTCGTGGAGGAGATGGATTTTGATATCGACAGTCTGGACAAGCTGTACGATACGTTGGAAAATAACGGGATCCCGCTTCCCGACGACCTGACGAACAGTGAGCTGAACGAGATCGAGTCCGAGGTGGAGGCGTTTGGCAACATTGAAAACATGGAGCGGATTCTGGAGCAGGAAGGTCTTGCCATTGACGATCCCGTTCGCATGTATCTCAAGGAGATCGGACGTGTTCCGCTTTTGACCGCGGACAGAGAGCGCGAGCTTGCGGAAATCATGACCGATTGCGAGGACGAGGCAAAAAAGGAGATGGCAAAGAAGGAACTGGTGGAAGCCAACCTCCGTCTGGTCGTCAGCATCGCCAAGCGCTACGTGGGAAAGGGAATGTTTTTCCTTGACCTGATCCAAGAAGGCAATCTGGGTCTGATGAAGGCGGTAGATAAATTTGACTACAGCATGGGCTATAAGTTCTCTACCTATGCCACATGGTGGATCCGTCAGGCGATCACCAGAGCCATTGCCGATCAGGCAAGAACCATTCGTATCCCCGTTCATATGGTGGAGACGATTCATAAGGTATCCCGTTATTCTCGCCAGATGCTTCAGGAGCTGGGACGGGAAGCAACAGCGGATGAGATCGGTGAAAAAATGGGCATGAGCCCCGAAAAGGTTCGTGAGATCATGAAGATCGCGCAGGACCCTGTGTCTTTAGAAACTCCTATTGGCGAGGAGGAGGACAGTCACCTTGGTGACTTTATTCCCGACGAGGATACTCCCGCTCCCTCCGATGCGGCGGCATCTACCATCTTGCGCGAGGTGATCGAAAAGGAATTGCACACATTGACACCCCGTGAGGAGCACGTGATCAAGCTTCGCTTCGGATTGTACGACGGACGGACGAGAACGCTGGAGGAAGTGGGCAAGCAGTTTGATATTACCCGTGAGCGTATTCGTCAGATCGAGGCAAAGGCGCTCCGAAAGCTGAGACATCCCAGTCGTGCCAGACATTTGCGCGGATTCTTGGATTGATGGAAAATTGTTGAAATACCCAAAAAAGAAAAGCCGGGTTGTTCAATTCGCCGATTTGTCAGTGGAATGATCATAAATTTTTCTCCAAAAAACTGTGCAAGATGTTACAGTTTTCGGGAAAATTTGAAATGATGGCAAAATGAAAAAAACTGTGACTTGTAATGTCACAAAAAATTCACTTGACATTTTTGGAATTTCGTTGTAAAATAATATAGTATCTTTTTGCATCATAATAGAGTTATGATGAATAGTTTTCAAGGGGGAACCACCATGAGTAAGAAACTCATCTGTCTTTTTTTGAGCTTGATGCTGCTGTTGAGCGTTTGTCTCACCGGATGTGGCGAAAAGAGCAAGGATGACGCATATGCCGACAAGGTCGCTCAGGCATCTCAATCGGCAGTAACACTTTCGATGTATTTGATGAGCGAGGAGGAGGTCAGCGACGAGACCGCAAAGATGATCGAGGACGCGCTCAATGATATTACCGAGCGGAAGTATACCATTCGGATGCAGCTGCATTTCTTCACGCCTGACGAGTATTATTCTAAGCTGGAGGGCGCGTTTGAGGATTATGCTACGGCGGAGAAGAACGGTACGTTGAAGGCTGACGCTGCAAAGAATAAGGAAGATACCGGCACGCAGGACAGCAACCAAAAGGTTCAGGTTCAATATCCCGCTATTGCGGATTATCAAGTGGATCTGTTTTATCTGAACGGTCAGGATCGCTTTGAGGAATATCTGGAAGCCAAGCTCTTTGCCGACATTGACGACCAGCTTCAGAGTGCGGTTGCCGACAGACAGCTTGACTATATGCCTCAGCATTATTTTGATTACATCAAGCTGATCAACGGCGGAGATTCCTACGCGGTTACCAATGCGAAGGCAATTGGCGAATATACGTATCTTCTGCTGAACAAGGATGCCATGGAGGCTGCGTTCCGTCGTTCTCCCGCCGGCATTACCACATATGAGGAATATACCTCGCTGACCTGTGAGGAGGTTCAGGAGTTTCTGTCCTTTGTCAGCGATCCCGCTTCGGGACTGTCTGATACATACTATCCTCTTTACACCAATCTGGATCGTAAAGCGCTTCTCAGCAACGTGCAGTTTATGGGAATCGGCGAAGATGGAGAGCTGACGGATGAATTTTCCTTGCTTGGAGGTTATCTCCAGAACGCAAAGGTTGACGGCGTAAGCTATTCCAATGTCTACGCCGAGCTGAGCAATCTGATGGAGAATGAGACGTTCCTGTCTGAACTGGAAACCCTCGTGAAGTACGAGGAGGCAGGTTACTATAAAAACGAGGAAAGCGGAAAGAGCTTTGCTGTAGGTTATGTAACCGGCGGAGCAGAGCTTGCATTGGAGTATGGCGATGAGTACGAGATGATTCCCGTAGGAAAGCCTATGCTCACCGAAGCCGAGATCTATGAGGATATGTTTGCAGTATTCTCCAAGAGCTCCAGTGTTTCCAAGTCCATGCAGGTTTTGAGCCTGATCAACACCGACGAGGAAGTTCGAAATCTGCTTCTGTACGGTATTGAGGATGAGCACTATCAGCTGGCTGACAGCAACCTGAAGGATGAGTATGGCGAGTATTATAAGCTGGTTGAGCGTCTGAATGACGATTACGTTATGTCTGCTGCCCGTACCGGCAACACCCTGATCACTGTACCTGAAAAGGCAAAGACAGGAGAAGAGCAGGTATATCCCAACATCAAGGAATTTATGGTTCAGCAGAATCTGGATGCGGCAGTGAACCGTACCAGCGGCTTCTACGCGGATTATAACGTACCGGATGGCACGGGTACGCACAAGGTCGATATGAATGAGCTGAAGACCATTCGCGCGCTGTCTGCGGCGATTTGGGCAAAGTACATGGAGTGTAAGACTGTAGAAGAATTTGCCGCCTTTAAGACCTGGGCACAGGAGGAAATGGCGAAAGAGGCATATCAGGATAAGGACGGACACTTTATCGTGGATAAGCATCTCCATTATACCACCGCCAACGGTAAGCTTGCTCACTGGAGCGCCAACGGACCTGCATCGTGTGAGTCTATCATGCGTTGTGAGGGTGGATCTCTGGCGTGTGTTTACAACGCTTGGCTGAAGGCAATGGGCGTCAAGCGCTAAATAAAAAGCAGCAGGTCATCTGTCAGGTGACCTGCTGATCTTTTTGGAGGACGTAGTGAAAAACGTGATAAAAGAGCTCCCCGAATACTGTATTTGGGATTTTAACGGAACGATTCTGGATGATGTGGAAACGGGAATTTTGTCCGTGAATCATCTTCTTCGTCAGCGAGGTCTGCGGGAGATAAAAAATAAAGAGGAATACCGGGCGGTGTTCGGTTTTCCTATTCGGGGGTATTATGAGCGGCTGGGCTTTGATTTTGAAAAGGAGCCCTATGAGGTGGTCGCGCCCCTTTGGGTAGAGCAGTATATGATCCACGTAAAAAACGCGAAAATGTTTGAGGACGTACGGAAGACCTTGGAGCGATTTCGTTCCTTGGGAGTCAGACAGGTGGTTTTGTCAGCTACCGAGCTTGGAATGCTGAAGGGACAGCTTGATTCTCTCGGTATCTCGGACTATTTTGAGGAGATCATGGGGCTGGATAATATCCACGCTTTTTCTAAAACCGCCTTGGCAGAGGGGTGGAGAGCTCGTCACCCTCGAGCTAAGGTCCTGTTACTCGGAGATACCGACCACGATGCGGAGACCGCGGGGATCATGAGAGCGGATTGTGTTCTCATTGCACGTGGGCACCAATCGGCGGACTATTTACGTCGCGTGGGTGTTCCTGTGATCAAAACACTGAGTGAACTGTTTGAGTGTGGACACAAAAAAGCAGACGCGTGATACGGCGTCTGCCTTTTTGTATTATCTTCCGTTGATCAGATCGGACATGTCGTAAAGCCCCGCACTCTTACCCGCCAGATAAGTCGCCGCCCGAAGGGCACCGGTGGCAAAGACCTCTCTGGAGGTCGCTGTATGCGTCAGGGAAATCGTCTCGTTATTGCCCGCAAAGATCACCTCGTGCTCGCCCACGATGGTCCCGCCTCGGATCGAGTGAATGCCGATCTCGCGGGGATCTCGTTTTTGCCGAACCGAATGACGGTCGTAAACGTAGTCGGTCTCTTCTCGGGTGGTGCCGATGGCATCGGCGATCATCAGCGCTGTTCCGCTGGGAGCATCCAGCTTTTGGTTGTGGTGCTTTTCCACGATCTCTACGTCAAATGCTGTCCCTAACGTCTTTGAGGCGTTCTTTGCCAGTTCAATGAGAAGATTGATGCCGATGGACATATTTCCCGAGGAGAATACAGCCACCGTTTCGGTTGCCGCCAGAAGTGCCGCCCGTTCTTCCTCGGTGTGTCCTGTGGTTGCCACAACGAGGGGCGTTTGGGTTTGTGTGGCATAGGACAGCAGGGAGGGAAGAGCGGTGTGATGGGAAAAATCCACGATCACGTCAGCCTTTCCGGGAAATTCCGAGATCGATTGATACACGGGAAAGCTACATGCGGGCGCTACCGCGCTCACGTTCATATCCACACCGGCGATTACACGGCAATCCTTGCTTTCCGCCGCCGCGCGAATGATGGCGTTTCCCATTCTTCCGCCGCAACCGCTGAGAATGATATTGATCATAACAGTAAGTAGTTCCTTTCTTTTGAAAGTCCGAGAAAATCAGAGGATCCCGTGCTCCTTCATGATCCCCAGCAGCTTCGCCTTATTGGCATCCTCCATCTCACACAGCGGCAGACGCATTTCGATGTCACACCAGCCAAGCTCTGCCATGGCGGTCTTGACGGGTACGGGATTGACCTCGCAGAAGAGGGCGTTGATCAGCTTGAGATAGCGGAGCTGAAGCTCGGTAGCACCGTGATAATTGTTGTCCAGACACATCTGAACCATATCGTGAGTTTCCTTGGGAAGGACGTTGGAGAGGACGGAGATGACACCCTTTCCACCCAGAGACATGATGGGAACGATCTGGTCGTCATTGCCCGAATAAACGTCCAAGGCGTCTCCGCACTCGGAGATCAGCTCGGCAATGGTGCTGATGTTGCCCGATGCTTCCTTAACGGCAACGATCCGCTCGTGCTTGGCAAGCTCACGGTAAACGGAAAGGGGAATGTTACAGCCCGTACGGGAGGGAACATTGTAGAGAATAATGGGCTTGTTTGTCTTGTCGGCTGTCTCAAGGAAATTTTTGATCAGTCCCTTGGGGGTTGCCTTATTGTAATAGGGGGTAACCAGAAGGAGGGCATCGGCGCCCACCTCGCAGGCATAGCGGGACAGCTCGATCCCGTAAGCGGTGTCGTTGGAGCCTGTGCCCGCGATCACGGGAACACGTCCCTCAACCTTTTCTACCACGTAACGCATACAGTCGCAGTGCTCCTCATGGGTAAGGGTTGCTGCCTCACCCGTGGTACCTGCTACCACGATCGCGTCAATTCCGCGCGCGATCTGGTCGTCTATGATCTTTCCAAAGCTTTCGTAATCAATCAGTCCCTTCTTGAAGGGGGTGATAATGGCGGTTGCTGCGCCTGTGAAAATGGTTGGTTTCAGTTTGCTCATAGCAGGAGATCCTTTCTTTGGGAAAAATATTCAAGATTTTCATATAAAAACAAAAAAACTGGTTGAAAACCAGCTGTAATTGTACTATAATATAAGCATGGCGCAAAACATGCCTACGGTTACAATACGAACATAACAGATAGCTCTCCATCAATTGCTTCATGATGACAGCCCGTGAACTGTGAACCCACGGACCAGTACGCAGGCAAGCCGTTTGCCAACGCCTTCGGCACTGTGCCCTCGCATACCGTCTCAAGCGGCTCGGCAACCTTGACGGGAAACGGTGACGCAATGCGCCTCTACCAAATATTATATGTATCTTTAGGATAATGATAGCATATCTTTGAGGTTCTGTCAATAACTTTTTTGAATTTTTTGCTGTTTCAACGCGATTTTTGAAATGAGCACGTGAGGTATGGAATGATCGTCAATGAAAAGAAGGCAACTGACCTGAAAACATCGGATTTTTATTATGAGCTTCCCGAAGAACGGATCGCTCAACACCCCGCCGAGAAACGGGATCATTCCCGTTTGATGGTTCTGAAGCGAGAGACGGGGACGATAGAGCACCGACACTTTTTTGATATTCTGGAGTATCTTGAGCCCAATGATGTCTTGGTAATCAATGATTCCAAGGTGATCCCGGCCCGTGTTTACGGTCACGCGGAGGGCAGGGAGGAGGCTGTATTGGAGCTTCTTCTTCTTCGTC
>JAZNVA010000065.1:0-2028 GCA_045592565.1 Eubacteriales bacterium
CCGTCAAATGGCTGACGCCATGGGACGGTCTGAGCTGTTTACGGTCTTGCTCTGGAATCGGGGCTACCGATCTGCCGAGGACGCAGAGAGATTTCTGCGTTTGGAGCAGGGAGATTTCCATGATCCTTATCTTTTTGCGGATATGGAAGCGGCGGTGGATCGGATCCTTTCCGCTGTGGAAAACAATGAAAAAATCACCGTTTACGGAGACTATGACGTGGACGGTGTAACGTCGGTTACGGTACTGTATTTGTACCTGACGTCGCTGGGCGCTACGGTTAGCTATAAAATCCCAAAGCGGGAAGGAGAAGGCTATGGCGTTTCCTGTACTGCCATCGATGAGCTGGCAGAGAGCGGAACTAAGCTGATGATCACCGTGGATACGGGAATTACTGCCACCGAGGAGGTTTTGTACGCAAGATCCTTGGGGATCGATACGGTGGTTACAGACCACCACGAGTGCAGAGCCGAGCTTCCCGATGCTTGCGCGGTGGTCAATCCTCACCGCCCTGATTGCGGCTACCCCTTTAAGGAGCTGGCAGGAGTTGGGGTGGTGTTCAAGGTGATCTGCGCCTGCGAGATGCGCCGTTGTCGAGAGACGGGAGCGGATGTTCTTTCGGGGATCCGTAGAATTTGTATGGAGTATGCCGATCTGACGGCAGTGGGAACCATTGCCGACGTGATGCCTGTGATCGATGAGAACAGATTGATCGTTAGTTTGGGACTGAAGCGCATGGAACAGACAGAGCGTGTGGGACTTCGCGCCTTAATCGATGCGGCATCTACCAAAAAGAACGGCGATGACGGAAAAAAGAAAAAGATCACGTCAGGCATGATCGGGTTCGGAATCGCGCCCCGTATCAATGCTGCGGGACGGATCAGTGATGCTGCTATGGCGGTTCGTCTGCTTTTGGAAACCGATGAGAACGCTGCGCAGGCAGCAGCGGAGGCGCTTTGCGAGATTAATCGCCAGAGACAGGCGGAAGAAAACAAGATCGCAACGGAAGCCTACGCCATGATCGAGGAGATGGATCTGAGCGACGATGTGGTTCTGGTGTTGGACAGTAATCATTGGCACCAGGGAATTATCGGGATCGTGTCCTCCCGTATTACCGAGCGGTATGGTCTGCCCTCTATTCTGATCTCCTTTGACGGAGCCGAGGGAGAGGGGAATCCCATGGACGACGGAAAAGGATCGGGCAGAAGCGTCAAGGGTATGAATCTTGTGGATGCTCTGACCCATTGCGAGGATCTTTTGGTGAAATTCGGCGGTCATGAATTGGCGGCGGGATTGACGGTCAAGAGAGGTAATCTGGAGCTGTTCCGTCGGAAGATCAACGATTACGCAAAAGAGAATCTGTCTGAGGAGGCGCTTAAGATCCGCATTGAGGTGGACTGTGAGCTGACCATGACCGATCTGACCTTGCCCTTTGCACAGGAAATGACCTTGTTGGAGCCCTTTGGAACGGGGAATGCAACACCGAATTTTGTCATGAGGGACGTAACGGTCAAGCGAGTTACTCCTATGAGCGGGGGAAAGCATACTCGTTTTCTTTTGGAAAAGGATGGGATCAGCCTGACCGCGCTGTATTTCGGAATGGGCGTGTCAGAACACGGCTTTGAGATCGGTGATCGGATCGACGTGCTGTTCACCGTGGATATCAACGATTACAAAAACGTACGAAGCGTACAAATGATCCTTCAGGATGCCAGAGCTGCAGAGAGCGAAACGGCAATGCTTCGGGAGGGAAAAAAGAGATATGCCGCAATTGCGGCAGGTGATTCCTTTACTCTGGGAGAGGAAATCCTTCCTACCAGAGAGGATTTTGCTGTAGTTTATAAGGCGTTGCGACGGGAATTTCGAGCAGGTGTCGTCATGATGAACGTGAAATCTATGATGAAGCTCTTTGCGGGAAATCCCGAGCTTTCGACAATCTCCTACGTTAAGCTGAAATACATTTTACGGATTCTCAACGAATTGAACATTTGTGAGATCGAGGAGATCGGGGAGGATCTGTATCGGTTTCG
>JAZNVA010000066.1:0-4974 GCA_045592565.1 Eubacteriales bacterium
GGTGGGGAGCTCGAGGGGAACTTTTTGCAAAAATTCCCCTCAAGGCATCCTTATCGCGTCCTCTGTCAGATCTCGGGGATCTCGATCTCGATCTCTCTGCCGAGTGTCGCGGATTTCGCAATACCGTCAATGATCGCCTGATTATAGAGGATCTCGGAAGAGGGCACGGGAGCCGCCGTTCCGTTCTTACAAGCATCAAGGAAGGTACGGATCTTCAGATCAAACAATCCGTGAGTATGAGGAAGCAGAGGAATCTGGGTAGCAACCTGCGAGCCTGCCACCTCATGATACAGGGTCATGGGGGTGGGGAAGGTTCCGTTCCAGCACTCGGTAGAGGGAACTCTCAGGCTTCCCTTGGTACCCATGATGATGGTGTCACCGGGGGTGTCCAGGTTCATTGCCCAAGCAATACGGAAGTCGAGAACGATACCGCCCTCCAGACGGATAAATGCCGCCGCAAAATCGTCAACCGAGAAGAGCTTTGCATACTCCTCTGCCTTTTCCTTCTTGTATCCCGAATACTTGGGATCCTTACCGAAGAATGCGGACTTATAGCCCGAAACCGTCAGGGGCTTGGGGTTGCCGAGGGCATTGAGCACCAAGTCCAGAGAATAACATCCGATGTCACCCAGAGCGCCCAGTCCCGCAGTTTTGTCCTCGATAAAGGTAGTGCCAAAGGGAGTGGGGATCCCGCGGCGGCGTCCGCCACCGGTCTGAACATAGTAGATCTGACCGAGCTCGCCGGACTGGACGATCTTCTTGATCATCTTCATGTTCTCGTCCATTCTGGGCTGGAAGCCGATGGACAGAACCTTGCCGCTCTTCTTCTCGGCGCGCATCACCTCGACCGCCTCCTCAAGAGTGACGGTAAAGGGCTTCTCCAGAAGAACGTGAACACCCGCATTCAGCGCATCGATGGTAGGAATCGCGTGCTGACGGTTGTAGGTACATACTGAAACGGCGTCCAGCTTAAGGGACTTATCCTCCAGCATTTCCTTGTGAGAGGCGTAATCGGTCTTGGCACCCTCCACGCCGTGCTTTGCCATAAAGGCTGCCGCCTTGCCGGGGATCAGATCGGCACCTGCCACAATCTCCACATCAGGCTGATTTAGGTATGCCTTCATGTGGGAACCCGCGATCCATCCGCATCCGATGATACCGACTCTCATTTTCTTGTTCGCATCCACCGCGGGAGCCGCGGTCTGATCGGTAAAGGTATTCAGACCTTCCATAGACTTATCTGCCATGATAGTTTCCTCCGTAAATTATACAATATTTTTAATTTCAATAACCAATCGTCTTTAAATATTCTCTGCTTTTGGCGATGCTTTCCATCGGGGTAAGGTCCATGGAAGGATTATCCTGCTCGACGACCACCCAGGTCGCGCCTGCGTCCTCTGCCGCTGCCAGGATGGCGGGGAAATCCTGCATTCCACTTCCCACGGGACGGAACTCGAAGCCCTTCGGCTTCTTGGGCTTCTTCTCCTCCATACCGATCAGCTCGTACATATCCTCGGATTTCTCACCGTAAAAGTCCTTCAGGTGAACCACGGGAGAGCGTCCGCTGTATTTTCTGATATACTCGGCGGGATTTTCGCCGCCAACGTTGACCCAGCATACGTCAAGCTCGGTCTGCAAATACTCAGCGGGAACCGACTCGTACAGAATATCCAGCGCGTACTTGCCGCCAATGGTCACAAACTCAAAATCATGGTTGTGGTAGAGCAGCTGGATCCCCAGCTCCTTTGCCACCTTGCCGATCATCTCAACGTTCTTGATGACCTCATCAAAGCGCCCACCCTCAGGGCGGTCCTCGGGACTCAGATAGGGGACGGCAACAAAGCGACAGCCGATCTCCTTGTACTGTCCCAGAACTCCCTTGGGATCGGCAACCATAGCCGAATACGGAACGTGAGCCGAGATCGGGATCAAGCCCACCTCTTCACACATTTTCTTTACGTCTGCGGGAGCATAGCCGTAAAGTCCTGCGAACTCTACGCCGTCGTATCCCATTTCCTTAATTTTCTTCAGAGTTCCCAAAAGATCCGCCTCTGCGTCCTTTCTGACGGAATACACCTGAACTGCTACGGGTAATGCCATGTTGAATTCCTCCCTGTCAACAAGATTTGGTAATTCTATTATAGGGCATATTTTTGCGATTTACAAGTCAAATCCGTGGTTTTATCGGACAATTATTGCTTACTTTTTGTCACAGCGCATCGACCAGCGTCCGAATATCGGCGCTGATCTCCTCGGGACTGCGATACGCGTCCACCACCGCGATCCGATCCCTGTCCTTCAGATCCTCAAATACACGCAAAAAGGCTTGGCGCACACGGCTCAAGGTCTCCTCGTTCTCGTAGATCTCCAGAGAATCCCGTCCCGCGCGGATCCGTTCCAAGCTCTGGGCGGGGGTGAGATCCAGATAGATACAAAGGTCGGGCTTGCGGATCTCGGGGCAGGACAGATTCATGCTCTTCACCCATTCATAATCGGTGGATTGTCCTTGATAGGCAAGGGTAGAATAATAGTAACGGTCACAAAGCACGTCTATACCCGAGCGAAGGATCGCCTCGATACCGTCGACGGGATGCTGATTGTGAAGGATACGGTCCTCCACGAACATCACCGCCATCTCACACTCGCTCTTTTTTTCGGCTCCGCTCAGGGCGCGCCTCAGCGCCACGCCGCTGGGATAGGGAGTGGGCTCCGCGGTACGGAACACCCGTCTGCCGCTCTCGATCAGATATTGCTCCAGAAGGGCGGCTTGCGTGGTCTTTCCCGCGCCGTCGATCCCCTCCAATACGATAAAGCGTCCCCGTTTCATTTTCCCTTTTCTCCTTCTTTTTATTTCGTCAAGCGCAAAGAGATCTCTCCGCTGGCAAGCTCCGCTCGCGTGCCGTCGGTCAGGCGCACCGTCAGATGTCCGTTTTCGTCAATGGATTCCGCCACGCCATCGCGTGTGATCCCGTTTTCCGAAAAGGTGATCTGCCGCCCCAGCACCATTGAGTGGGCGCGGTAATCCGCCATGATCTCGGTTCGGTCGGGCTGTCGGATCAGCATCCAGAGGCCTCGCGCCGTCTCCGCCGCAAGGCGGGAGCGAAGCCCCTTTTTCTCGGAAAGCAGACCGCCCGCGATGTCCCGAAGCTCCTCGGGAAAATCGGCGGTATAGAGATTGATCCCCACGCCGATCACAAAGGACCGCCTCTCTCCCGCGAAAAAGGATTCCGCCAAGATCCCACATACCTTTTTGTTATGATAATACAGGTCGTTGACCCATTTGATGTCCGTACCGATCGTGCAAACCGTCTCGATCGCTCTCCTGGTTGCCACAGCCGCGGCGGTAGTCACGCCAACGGGATCCCATTCCCGCTCGGCGCTAAGAAGCAGAGACAGATAAAGCCCAACCCCTTCGGGGGAATAAAAGCTCCGCCCCATCCTTCCCCGCCCCGCGGTCTGTGTCTCCGCGAGAAAGACACAGGGGACGTTCCCACCGTCCAGCGCGTAACGCTTTGCCTCGGTATTGGTGGAATCAACGGTGTCGTAGATCCGAACCGCAAGGGGCACGTCCTTGAGATAGGATTCGATTTCTTCTCTGTTCAGCCTGTCCTGTCCCGTCATACCCCTCACTCCTTTTCGTTGTATATTCATAGTATAACATATCCCCCGCCTTTTTTCAAGACGGGGGATGAAAATATAATTGCAATCTTGGGCGGAATGCATACGTTTGGCTTTTCCGCTTTATTGAACGAACGAGATGGTTTTCTCTGTCTCGGTATCATAAACGTAGATCATCTTCTCTCCCACGGCGAACAGATACCCTCCCGAATAAGTGCATCTGTACTCGCGAGGATCAAATCCGATCCTGTCCCCTCTGAAATAAAACTCGCAGGAAGAATGATATTCGGTCTGTCCCTGCGCGTTCGTCCGCGCGCCGTACCGATGCTCCATACAAAAATCTCCGAAATAGGTCACGGTATCACTTTCATATCCATCGGATCCATCCGAGGTCGTTTGGAAGGATTCATCCGCCTTTTCGTCGTAGAATCCCCCCAAATCGTCCTCCATATAGATTGGCTCACGCCCGTTTTGCTCCACGTACTTCTCCACGTCCCGCCAAGAAAGCGGCGGTGCCGAATAATAAACCAATTCCTTTGATCGGATCCCGATCTTGGCATCCGCGGACAGCTCCATCTCCTTCAGCTCCTGATTGATCGCTTCGCTCCGGATCCGCTCTCGCTCCAGCTCCTCCAGATAATCGGCAAGCTGCTCGGGCGAATCCTTCCGCTCCTGTATCGCCTCTATCGCTTTGTTTTCCCTTATACGGTTCGTCAAAAGAAAAAATACGATTCCCATCATCACAAGGAACAGAATTGCTCCGCCGACGATCAAAAACCGCATTGAAATTTTTCTTGTCACGCTCGTTTTCTTCCAATTTTTTTGCACTTTGATCTCCATTGCTTCGAGTTTACTGCTTTACGGCGTTCCTCTTCCGCCGTATATATCATGTATACATTATATAATGCATATGTCTATTTGTCAATAGTTTTTTGATATATAATTTTTACATACGATAATGCGGAGGTGATATAATGAAATTGCGCGTCCTTGATATATTGGAGGAAAAAGGCAAGACCAAGTATTGGCTCTATATCCAATTGGGACTGAGCTATCAGAACTTCAGCAAGATGGTGAACAACCAGACTAACGGCATCAAATTTGAAAATCTGCAAGCGCTCTGTGACATTTTGGAATGTACTCCCAACGAGCTTTTTGAAGAATATTATGAAAAATGAGCCCCCGGGACATGGTAACTGTTGCCCTCCCGACATGGAACGAAAAGCCCCCTCGGAATGATCGAGGGAGCTTTTCGTTCTTTTTTATCTTTCTTCCAGAGGAGTATAGTCGCTCCGCTTGGCAATGCTCTTGTACGCGGGACGAATGATCCGCTTTGCCGTCTGGAACTCCTCGATG
>JAZNVA010000067.1:0-7495 GCA_045592565.1 Eubacteriales bacterium
TACAACGGCCGCAAGATCGGTACCATCGGTGACTTCGCCGCATTCAGCTTCCACGAGGTAAAGAACATCACTTCCTTCGGTGAGGGCGGTATCGCTACCACCAATATTCCCGGATTTGCTCCCGACATGAAGCGCGCCCGCTTCCTGGGCCTGGATTTCTCCGCTCCCATCAAGAACTGGCTCTACAACATCACTCCCATTCCCGGTAAGGAGAAGCCCTTTGTGGCAGCAAACTACTCCACCACCGAGATTCAGGGTCTGGGTCTGAAGCTTCAGGTCGCAAGAAACGAGGAGATCATCGCAGAGCGCCGCAGAGCTGCCGCTTATCTGAACAGCCGCTTTGAGGGCAACGATGCCATCATTCCTCAGGATCTGGGCAACGAGAACATCAAGCCTACCTTCCACCTCTACCTGCTCCAGATCGATCCCGCAAAGGCAGGCGGCGACGTGCAGACGCTGAAGAAGAAGCTGGAGGAAAAGAGCGTTACCAACATTCCTCACTTCGGTCCTCTCTACCGCTTCAAGGTAGTCAGCGACATGGGCTACGACGCGGACGAGATCGCAAAGACCTGTCCCGTTTGCGAAGAAGTGTTGTACAAGAGATTTACTCACCTGCCTCTGTACGGTCTGACCGACGAGCAGCTGGAGTACATGGCTGACGCCGTTCTTGAAGCTGTTGCCGAGATGCAGGCCGGCAAATAAGTCCCATAAAGGAGCTTACACATGAAAAAAGTAAAATGGGGAGTGATCGGCTGCGGCGGTATCGCAAAGCGCAGAACGATTCCCGGTATGGTATTGGCACCCAACGCCGAGCTGGTTGCCGTCATGGATGCCAGCCCCGCAGCTGCCGAGGCAGTCAAGGAGGAATTTGGCGCCAAGTACGCCTTTACCAGCTATGAGGACCTGTTGGCATTGGACGAGATCGATGCGGTTTATATCGCGTCTCCCGTCTTTGCCCACAAGGAGCAGGCATTTGCCGCCGCAAAGGCAAAGAAGCACATCCTTCTGGAGAAGCCTCTCGGCCTGACACTGGAGGATTCTATCGAGATCATCGAGCTGTGTGAGAAGGAAGGCGTGAAGCTGGGTGTCGGTCTGATGATGCGCTACCACGCATACCATCAGGCGATCAAGAAGATCATTGCCGAGGGCAAGATCGGTGACATCGTTTCCATGCGCGCTCAGTTCACCTGCTGGTATCCCAAAATGGAAGGCGCCTGGAGACAGGACAAAACCATTTCGGGCGGCGGTGCGCTGATGGATATGGGTATCCACTGCATCGACCTGCTTCAGTACATTTCGGGATTGAACACCGTTGAGTGCACAGGCTACGCCTACAACCAGACCTTCGGCTACAACGCGGATGACTCTGCCGCTGTGATCATGAAAATGGACAACGGCGCGCTGGCTTACGTAGACAGCAACTTTAACATTCCCGACGCTGCCGCAAAGTGTCCTCTGGAGTTCTACGGAACCAAGGGAAGCATCTTTGCTGTGGGAACGCTCAGTCAGGATGATGGAGGCACCGTTGAGGTTCTGGTATGCGACGATTCCGTTGGATACGACGCGCAGCAGAATCGCTCTCTGGTGCAGCCCATGGAGCTGGAGGTTGAGTTTGGTAATCTGTATACCAAGGAGATCGCAGCCTTCTCCGAGGCAGTCCTCACCGACAGTGAGCCTCCCGTTAACGGACGGAACACCATTCTCGTTCAGAGAATCATCGACGCCATCTACAAGAACGGCGGCGGAAAGTTCTAAACCAAAAAGGCATATCCATCAGGATATGCCTTTTTCTATATCTTTTAATCCAGCGTCGCTTCCTCATCCGGCTTTTCTTCCACCAGAACGGTCAGCTTGGTCACTCGCTCCTCATCCATCTGAGCAACGATCACAAAAATATTTTCATAGCGGAAGCTGTCTCCTACATGGGGGTCCGCCTCCAGCATCTGGATCGCCCAGCCACCCATGGTGGAATACTCGCAGGAAAAGTCCTCCGGCTTGACAAAATCGATCTCCTCAAAGAAATCGTCGATATTCATGTCACCCAGAACCTCATAGGTATTCTCCCCCGTGGCAAGGCACTCGGTAACGATCACGTCGGTATCGTCCCAGATATCGCCCACCAGCTCCTCCAGAATGTCCTCCATGGTCACAATACCAAGCGTTCCGCCGTACTCATCAATGACGATAGCAAGATGCATCTTTGCATCTCTCAGCTTGGTCAGCGCGGCGGGAAGCTTCATGGTCTTATGAAGCTTGCATGGCTTGAGCAGCATAGACCGAATGTCAGGTCTTTCCTCATCCAGTGTCGCTTTATAATACTTTGTCAAGGAAAGGATACCCACGATATTGTCAATGCTGTCCTCGTAAACGGGCAAACGAGAATACTGCGTCATGTCGGAGAGAAGCGTCTCGATCTCCTCGGGCTCGTCGTCCAGATCGATCGCCGTCACGTCAATACGGGGCGTCATAATCTTTTCGATGGTCGTATCGCTGAAATCCAACGTGGACTGAAGCAGCTCACCCTGCCCCTCGTTGATGACTCCCTCCTCCTCGACGGTATCAATGATGGAGACCAACTCTTCCTCCGTTACGGTGGGCTCATCGTTCTTCCGGTCGCTTCCCCAAATTTTTCGCAAGACAAACAGGATCGCCATAACGATAAAAACAAGGGGACTCAAAAGGATGGTCAGGATTCTGGTGGGGATCGCAATGATGCGAACCACCGTGTCAGCATTTTGCTTCGACAAAATTTTCGGTATGATCTCGCCGAAGATCAGGATCACAATGGTGATCAAAACGGTTGCAACGGTAGATGCCAATGCCACATTGTTTTGGAACAGATTCATCACGATCAACGTCGAGCAGGTAGATACCGCAATGTTGGCAAGGTTATTACCAATCAGGATCGCGGAAAGTGAGGTCGTAAATTTATCACAGATACGGTAAGCGATCTTTGCCGTACAGCTCCCGCCCTCACAAGCCTTGCGCAACCGCATTTTGTTGGCGGTATTGAAGGCGATCTCGGAGGCGGAGAAGTAGGCGGAGAGGCAGATCATCACGAAAATAACCAGATAAGCCCACCACATATTTGCGAAATGTACCGCGAAGCTCATGCCGTCACCTCCTCGCTCGATTCTTCCGCCTTCAAGGCGGCGAGATCGTCCTCATCAAGGATGTGAACGGTAATCTCGGTCAGACGACCGTCTACCACGGTCTTTGCCGTATATCGAATATTTTCCCAGAGGAAGGACTCATCCTCCTCGGGCAAATGTCCTAAGGTCTCCAGAATAAAGGAAAGCAAAGGCTTTGCGGCAATTTTTCTGGGAGCCTTTCCCAATCCCATTCTCTCATACGCCGTTCCTACCAGCATATGGGTATTTATCATATATTTATTTCCACCCAACGTCTGAAAATTCTGGTCAACCACGTCCTCCTCATCGAAGATCTCTCCGACCAGCTCCTCCAGAATGTCCTCAATGGTCACAAGACCGATCACCTTTTTGTGATCGTCAAGAACCATGGCAACCTGTAGCTTGTGCTGTCTCATATCGGTGAGAAGATCATCGATCTTGGCGTCCTTGCGAACCAGATACGGAGGCTTCATCACACTCCGCAGACGAAGGTTCGGATTTTTTCTATGTTCAATCAGATAGGTTCGTGTGCGCAAGATTCCCACAACACGCTCGGAATTCTCCGCCTTAACGGGCAAGCGGGAGTGATTGGTATCTCGAATCACGTCCAGAATTTCCGCAGGGGTAGCATTGACGCGAATAAAGTCAATGTCCTTCTCCATGGTCATAATGTCGCCTACCGTTGTCTTGGCAAATTCCAGCGCCGATTTGAGCATATCGCCCTGCTCCTCATCTACGATGCCTTCTTCCTCCGCCGTCTCGATGATCTCGGTCAGCTCATCCTCGGTAATAGATGGCTCGACCTCTTTCTTGGAAAAGATCTTCGACGCAAAATCGGAGATCAGTCCGAAAAACGCGGAAAAGGGCTTTAGGATCTTCATCAGAAATCGAAGGGATCCTTGGAAGAACAGAGAAACCGATTCGCTTCGGTCATTGGCAAAGCTCTTTGGGATCATTTCACTGAATAAGAAAATGATCACCGTACTCATGATCGAGCAGATCATGGAAAACGCAAAGGAATCCAGAAACTCGTCGGATTTGTTGAAGCGTTCACGGAAAATATCCGTGGCAAGAATGGTAAACACCGCGGCTCCTGCGATCTTGGTTACGTTATTTCCCAAAAGAAGCGTCGTCAGCGCCTTGTCAAACTTATTGAGAATGTGCATCACACCCTGAGCTCTCTTGTTACCGTCGTCGGCAAGCGCCTTGATCTTGATCCTGTTCACCGCCGAAAAAGAGCTTTCGGTGGCGGCAAAATACGCGCCTCCCACAACACACACAAAGAAAATGATCCATAAAGGTATACTGTCACTACCCATGAAAAAACCAACTCCTTACCTATTTATTTTTACACTATCTTATATTTTAACATTTTGTCAGATATTTGTCAAGCATATACGGACAAAATATGGAAATACGAAGCCAATGGCACTCAAAGAAAAGCAGACCGCATACGCGGTCTGCTTTTCTTTGGGATCATAGTGTGAAATTCAGCTTAAGACGTCTTGCTTCTGTAACGAATCAGTGAAACGATCGTAGATACGGTGCAAAGGAAATCGTTTAAAAACGCGACAGGATACATCTTGAAGGCACTGTTCAACAGCCAGAAAAAGCACCAGAATACAGAAAGCTGACGCAGCCGCTTCTCCGATGTTCGACTGTTGGCGATAACGGCAAACACACCAGCCAGAAGGGGAAAAATGTCGCTCCACATCCGAAAAGAAAGCAAGGAAAGTCCTATAAACAATAAAACAAATAAGGTAACGGTAAGCGGAGTCGTGGACCATTTCCATTGCTCTTTTTTCGAAAACAAGAGAAGCATAACCGCACTCAAACCGCAAGTGATCGCGCTGATCACGTCTCCTTGCAGCAAGAAATACGCTACCCAACAGCATTGTCCGATAAAATTACAAAGAATAATCGCGACTCTATGCTTTAGCTGAAATGCAAAGACGTTGAATGCCACGGCAAACAATCCAACGCTGTACACCAAAATATAGTACCCGATTCCCATGGAGTGGATCATCGGCGCAACCGAATAGCTTAGCATAATTCGTAAGTCCTCTCATAAGCAACTTGGATTTGCATACCCGCGTGCACAAACAGCATAGCGCTGGTTGCCACTCGTGTATTGTATCACAAAAGGCTCCGTATGTCAAGGCATACATCAATATTCGAAACACAAATACCGAGAATTGGAATCATGATATCCGAGCAGTAGAACAAGAAAACGAAAGAAAAGCAGACCGCGGATGCGATATGCTTTGCTTTGGCTCCCCCTGCACGTGCTTGAACCATGCGACGGTGTTTCGCTATCGCTCAACGGCAAGTTTGCCTCGCAAACTTGCTCAGCGCAATCAATTGCGCAATCATGATGTCCTATCGGTTCAAATCGAACAAAGAAAAGAAAACAAGAAAAGACCAAGCCGATTGGCTTGGTCTTTTCTTGTTGGGATTATAGAACAAAATTACAACTTGTACAAGTGCGCCTTACATTATTTATTTTTTAAAAAAATTATAGCACCGTAAATAACCAAAGTTGCGATTCCAATAACGGGAATGTACACCAAAAGATTTGCCAACAAAGTGGAACTATATGCGAACAATAGAAAAAACACCGAAATAATATAGGTACCTATCGGCATCGCTTCCATTACACCAAATTTCAATTTATGTGCAGTTTTTATGATATTATCAAATTCTTTCTCCTCTTGCTCTTTTAATGGATCAAGACCTTTTTTTGCCAACATTTCAACAAGGGCTTTTCGTTTGGATATCCATTTACCACAAGTACGCTTTTTTCTGTCGCTGATCTCAAACCACTCATACGCGGCAAACACACCCGTGGATAACGCTAATATAATCAATGCTGCCATTATATTAATGTAAAATTTAACAGATAACATAACCAAAAGAACAGAAAGAACAATCGAAGCGATTCTAAAAAATTTGACCTTCTTATCTGCTTTTTCTTCAACTGTTTGTTGAGGAAGTTTCCCATACGGCTCCGATTGACCATTCACATACTGCTCTGCACTATATGTCTGTCCGGCATATTGATAATTCATACTATAATGCGCAAGAATAACGTTTATATACCACTGTATGCTGTCTTTAGTCTCGCAGGTAACGTGCTCGTATCTATCTCCGGGAAGCTTTTTTTCACATTGATATTCAGCATCACATATCATATTTCTGTGCGCTTGCTCTAAAGCGATAATTTCTACTTCTTTAAATCCTTTTTCTTGTAATTTCTCGGGAGAAAGATTGCTCAAAGAAATAAGATTTTCCTGAGTCATCACTTGCGAGGGAAAATGCAAGGAACCCTGTTTTTCGGTATTCTCGGCAAACCCCCAAGCTTTTTCCGCAAAGTATGTTGTTTGATATGGGGACCAATTTGTTTTTCTGACGCTTTTTGTCTCGACTTTCTTTAAATAGTCGTTATAGTTTTTTTCATCAACATAATAATCATGCCCTATTGACGCGCTACATTTAACCTCAGCAGAACCTCCGACTCCAACGAAATGTTTGTTCTCTAAAACAATCTCCTCGAACTCCGCATCAAAAATATCACTTGGAGTTTCCTTGTTTAGACCGAGAGTAACTAATGTGTTCCTTAGAAAATCTTTTTTCGATACTTTTTTCTTGATTTCAAAAAATCCAATATTTTTAGGTTCCATTTTCCCCTCCTACAAATCGAAATATGTAACATATTGTCACATATTTTATTGTAACACTCTGTTACAATAATGTCAAGAGATTTTATAAAATTTTAGGAGTTTTTTATGAAGCAAAATGAAGGACTTAAAGGTTTAAAAATTGTTAGACTAGAAAAAGGGTATAATCAGCTAAAGGTAGCCACCGACTTAAATATAAGCCGAGAAGCTTTATCTTACTATGAAACAGGAAAACGAAATCCCGATCTGCAAATGCTCCGTCGGCTGTCTGCGTATTTTAACGTATCAATTGATTTTCTGATTAATGCCAAAGAATTTGAAAAACAGTAATCACTCAACTCCACAAAAAAGAAATTTCCCAACGCCACACCTTCATCGGGGAACGCAATGGGGAAAACGAAAGAGTGGGAGAGAAGCAGCGTTCGTCATGCTTACTTCCGAAAACATAGTCGTTTTGCGCGCCTACGCGTGCTCGGCTTCAAAACTCCTTGTTTTCGTGATCTCCCGTCGCAAAAGGATATTCAATCCTTTCGCTCGGTCTCCTACCGACTTCGCATATCTCAGGCAAGAAAGAGCGCATAAGTGTTGATCGTGAGGTCGTTGATCGAAGATCAACAAGGGAGCCAACGAAAAAAGCAGGTCTTTGACCTGCTTTTTCGTTGGCTCCCCCTGCTGAAGTCGGATCGT
>JAZNVA010000068.1:0-4798 GCA_045592565.1 Eubacteriales bacterium
CAAGAACGAATTCGTTTCGATCCTGGGTCCCTCCGGCTGCGGAAAGACCACCATGCTCAATATCATCGGCGGTCTGGATCGCTACACCAGCGGAGATCTGGTGATCGGCGGCGTATCCACCAAGGAATACCGCGACGGAGACTGGGACAGCTACCGCAACCACTCCATCGGCTTTGTGTTTCAAAGCTACAATCTGATCCCTCACCAAAGCGTGCTTTCCAACGTGGAGCTTGCGCTGACGCTTTCGGGCGTCTCCAAAGCCGAGCGCCGCGCCCGCGCCGTGGAAGCTCTGACAAAGGTAGGTCTGGGAGACCAGCTGAACAAGCGCCCCAACCAGATGTCAGGCGGTCAGATGCAGCGTGTTGCCATCGCCCGCGCGCTGGTCAACAACCCCGATATCCTGCTTGCCGACGAGCCTACAGGTGCACTGGATACCACCACCAGCGTCCAGATCATGGATCTGCTGAAGGAGGTCGCGCAAGACCGTCTGGTCATCATGGTCACCCACAACCCCGAGCTTGCCGAGGAATATTCCACTCGTATCGTCCGTCTCCGAGACGGAGAGGTGGTAGACGATTCCGATCCCTTTGAGGGAGAGCCGGCAGAGGAGTCCCTCACCTCGGAGCCATCGCAGACACAGGAAAAGCAAAAAAAGAGAAAGAGTAAAAAGAAGGCAACGAAGAAGACCTCAATGTCCTTCGCCACAGCCCTTTCTCTTTCCAAGAACAACCTGCTGACCAAAAAGGGACGTACGATCCTGACCTCCTTTGCGGGATCCATCGGTATCATCGGCATTGCCCTGATCCTGGCTCTTTCCAACGGAATCCAGCTCTTTATCGATCAGGTACAGGAGGACACGCTGTCCACCTATCCTCTGACGATCAATCAGACCACCGCAGATTACGCCTCCATGCTGTCTGCCATGACAAAGGTCAACGAGATCGACGAGGAATCGCTGGAAGACGACATGATCTATATTGACGACTCCCTCGGAACCATGATGTCCGCCATGAGCGCTACCGTAGAAAACGACCTGACTGCCTTCAAAAAGCATCTGGACGAAAATTACGACCAGATAAAGGATTCTGTCAGTGACATTCAGTACACCTATGATCTGAACCTCCGAATTTACAATGAGGACGGCTCGGTCCAGGTATCCCCCACCACCATCTTCGACAACATGGGCTCCTCCTTCCAAGGAATCAGCGAAATGATGGAGACCATGGGCGGCATGGGGATCTTCTCCGAGATGATCGACAACCAAGACCTTTTGGATCAGCAATACGAGTTGGTCGGTGAAGGAAGCCATTGGCCGGAGAACCCCAACGAGGTAGTTCTGGTCGTGGGTAAGAACAACACCGTCAGCAAAATGACACTGTATATGCTGGGCGTTCTGGATCAGAGTGAGCTGGAGGATATCATGAAGCAGCTCATGACCACCGGAGAATACACCGACGCGCACATGGAACCCCTGCCTCTGGATGATTTCCTCGGCATGAAATTCCGTCTGCTCAATTCCTACGAATTCTACGAGAAGACCGATAAGACCTATCAAGCGGACGGCGTGGATTATCCTATCTGGAACGAGGCGATCTTTGATCAGAAGAGCTTTGTTACCGAAAACGGAACCGAGCTTGTGATCTCCGGTATCGTCCGCCCCAAGCCGGGTGTCAGCGGAACCTCTATCTCGGGCGCCATCGGCTATACCCGCGCTCTGACCGATCTGATCCTTGCTGAGACGGCAGAGAGCGAGCTGATCCGGCAGCAGAAGGCGACCCCCGACTATAACGCGCTGACCGGTCTGAAATTTGAGAGAACCGTTTATACCAGAGAAAATATCCACGAGCTGATCGACAAGGTAGATAATACTACCATGGACCAGCTTTACGCCTTCATGACGTCCCAGATCTTCTCCAACGAGGATTTTCTTGCGAAGCTACAGGTCAACGAGAGTAACTTTATCGGCTTTGCCGCCATTATGAATGATGAGCAGCAGTCGATGCTGGTAAGCTCCATGTTGAATGCCGCCAAGGCAAATCCTGCCAATACCATGAATTTGGAAATGCTTCGGGCAACGATCGCTACTATGAAGCTGGGAACAGAGGGACAAAACGTTCCATTTGATAAGCTGTTGCCCTTGCTCAACGCGCAGGAGCGACTGGCTCTTATCAACGGAATTCCCAAGAACGACATGATGCCCATGGATATCAAGGGCTTGAAGGATCTGTGCGATGAGCAGACCATGAACGGCATTTACACTTATATGAACGAGCAGATCAAGAGCATGAGCGTAAACGAGGAAACCTTCCCCATGCTGTTGAACTTTATGGGAGACGAGGAATTTGCTCTCATGGAGGAAACTCTGTACGGCATGGCACCTCAGACCGATGCCACCTATGATTCGGTCCTTGCCGATCTGGGCGACGCGGAGAAGGCTTCTCCCGCCTCCATCAATTTCTATGCAAAGGACTTTGAATCCAAGGAGACCATCGAGAAATTCATTCAGGATTACTCTGACGCGCAGGAGGACGAATCCAAAAAGATCCAATACACCGATCTGATCGGCTCCCTGATGTCGGGTGTTTCCACCATCATCAACGTCATCTCCTATGTCCTGGTGGCATTTGTTTCCGTATCCCTGGTGGTATCCTCTATCATGATCGGTATCATCACCTATATCTCGGTTCTGGAGCGCACCAAGGAGATCGGTATTCTCCGTTCCATCGGTGCTTCCAAGCGAGATATCTCCCGCGTATTCAATGCAGAGACTCTGATCATCGGCTTTGCCGCAGGTGCCATCGGCGTTCTTTCCACCCTGCTGCTCTGTCTGCCCATCAATGCCATTATCCATGCACTGACAGGCATGAAGAACATCAATGCGGTGCTTCCTTGGCTGGCGGCGATCATTCTTGTAGCGATCAGTATGTTCCTGACCTTTATCGCAGGTCTGATCCCCTCCAAGATCGCGTCCCGCAAGGATCCTGTAGAGGCGCTTCGCACCGAATAATCCCCTCCCTTACAACCAAAGAAAGGACCCCCTGCTGTCGCTCACTACAGCGTGACAGCAGGGGCATACAATACCGTTATGGGCAAGATCAAAAACAAATTTTATCGTATGATGTACGGGCGGTACGGCACCGATACGCTGAACAAGGTCTATCTGGGTGTCTATATCGCCGTCGTGCTTCTCTATTCGATCGTTTCCCTGTTTCTGACCGATCCCGCGGCAAGCGCAATTCTCATTCTTTCCTATTTACTGACCTCCACGGCGCTGATCGTCATCATCTTCTTTCGGATGTTTTCCCGAAACGTCGTCAAGCGCCGCCGTGAGAACGAAGCCTTCTGCGGATTTTTCAGATTACTTCGCAACCGATTCCGTGACAGAAAAACCCACGTTTACCGTAAATGCCCCCAGTGTCGCGCCGTGCTTCGCCTGCCCCGCGCCAAGGGAAAGCACTCCGTAATCTGTCCCCGATGCAAGAATCGTTTTCGAGTCAAGGGTTGACCGTTTTTCTTCCAAAAGAACTTTCTCTCACGGAAAGTTCTTTTTTTATGAAAAGCACTTGCATAATCCCCGTAAAAATTATATAATAGTGTATAGATTCTATGATGGGAGCGACGGTATGGCAATCAATAAGCTCAAAACATATATTGGCGACCGACGGTGTGAGCTGTTGGGACTTGGCGTTTCCAATCTTCCTCTTGCGGAAAAGCTGTTGGAAATGGGAATTCCGCTTACGGTGCGGGATAAAAACGATATGGCTCGCCTCGGTGAGCGAGCTACCGCACTCGCCGCACGGGGCGCTCGATTTGTGGTGGGCGAGGATCACCTGAAGGATCTGAGCGGAGATCTGATCTTCCGCTCTCCCGGCATCCGTCCCGACAAGGCAGAGCTACTCGCCGCCACACGCCGCGGAAGTGAGCTGACCTCCGAGATGGAGTTGTTTTTGATGCTGACCGATGCCCGTACCTTTGCCGTGACGGGAAGCGATGGCAAAACCACCTCCACTACCCTGACGGGAAAATTTCTCTCCGCCGAAGCCAAACGGACGAAAAAAGGCTCTGTGTTCGTGGGGGGAAATATCGGTACGCCGCTGCTGCACCGCGTAGATGAAATCAAGTCGAACGACTGTGCCGTTCTGGAGCTTTCCAGCTTTCAGCTGATGACCGTGGGGCGAGCTCCCGAATATTGCGCGATTACCAATCTGTCTCCCAATCATCTGGATTGGCACACGGACATGGCGGAATACCTTGCCGCCAAGGAGCATATCGTGGGAGACAACACCCGCCGTCTGGTCACCAACGCCGAATCCCCTGCCACAGCAAGCTTTGCCAAGCGCCTGCTGGACGCGCGAAAGCTGGGCAAGCACACGCCTGCCATCTATCTCTTTTCCTCCAAGCGCTCGTCCTTTGAGGAGCTGTTTCCCGACGGAGCGGGAGCGGACGATCGAGCCATTTACGAAAAGAACGGTCAGATCCTTCTCTCGGACGGAACGACCGAGGAGTCTCTGCTCGAGATCAGCCGTATTCGGGTCCCGGGACGGCACAACGTGGAAAACTTCATGACCGCCATCGGGCTTACCTACGGACACGTTTCTGCGGAGATCTTCGGTAAGGTCGCCGACGAATTTCTCGGTGTGGAGCACCGTCTGGAGCTGGTTCGCACCTTGGACGGCGTAGACTATTACAACAGCTCCATCGACTCCTCTCCCAGCCGAACCGCCGCCGCGCTGTCCGCTCTTTCGGGCAGAGATATCGTTATCATCTGCGGCGGTTACGACAAGCAGATCCCCTTTGA
>JAZNVA010000069.1:0-6429 GCA_045592565.1 Eubacteriales bacterium
ATGGTTCGATTTATTCGGTAGGGCTTGCCCGCCCCGAAATGAACCTTCTGATCCTTTCGGTGGTGGTGCTGTATCTGGTGGATATGCTTCGATATCGCAGGGGCTTGCGGTTGGATCAGGCATTGGAAAAGGAAAATATCTTCTTCCGCTGGTTGGTGATCTTCGCTATGCTGTTTGCCGTGATCGTATTCGGCGCGTACGGCGTAGGCTTTGACGCGCAGGACTTCATCTATTTCCAGTTTTGACGGGGAGGGACTAAAATGAAGAAAAAGATCGTTAAAATCATTTGCTTTATCTGCCTTCTCGCATTGCTGTTGGGAGGAATCAACGCCGTGTTCAAGTTCAAATACAGCGACGGTATTCGGCAGATGACGCAATTTTACGAGGAGGAAGAGGACACCATCGACGTGCTGTTTTTTGGAAGCAGCCATGCATACCGTAGCTTCTATCCCGAAATATTCTGGCGTGATTACGGCTATTCCTCCTTCACTCTTGCCGCGGCGGTACAGCCCATGTGGTCGACCTATCATTATATGGTAGAGGCGCTCAAGACACAGACACCCGAGGTGATCGTTTTGGAGGGCTATCGTCTGCTGGAGACCGCGGATTATAAAGGAAGAGGAAATACCATTAAAAGCCTTTACGGGCTGAAGTGGTCCGAAAACAAGCTGGACGCGATTGAGGCGTCCGTTTACAAAAAGGGGGCGCTGGAGCCCGAAAAAGAGGCGGCGCTGTTTACTCCCGCGCAGATCGCCGAGATTGAGCAGATCCCCAATGAATTTGCCAATTATCATTCCAGATATTCTCAGCTTTCGGAAGCGGATTTTCTTCCCGATTACGGAGATCCCGCATATGCGTATCATAAGGGCGGGATTGTTGCGACAGACGTGTATACCGATTACAAACGGCCTGACGTGGAGAGCTTCGAGGAAGAGCCTCTGCCCCTGACCGAGAAGACAGAGGAATATTACCGTAAGATTCTGGAGCTTGGCAAGGAACATGGAATTCCCGTGGTGACGGTGATCGCGCCTTTTTATATCAGACAACATGAGTATGGGGTCTTTTTGACCGCGGAAAAGATCGCCGAGGAATACGGTCAGGAATTCATCAATTACAATGAAATGTATGATGAGATCGGTTTTGATTTCAAAACCGATATTTTGGACGAATTCGCCCACATCAATCTGTCGGGTGTGGAAAAATTCAACACCCATTTGGGGCAATATCTTAAGGAAAACTATGATCTTCCCGACCACAGGGGCGACGAGGCGTATCAATCCTGGGAGAACGGCGCGAAGCGGTACGAAAGAGTCTACGGAACCAAGAACGGCTTGACCGAGCTTGCGGACGGCGGCGACTACGCCGCGCGTCTGCTGGACGAGAGAGAGTACTCCTTTGCCGTGGTCCTGAACGGAACCGAAGCCGAGGAGGGCTATTCGGAGGAGGCGGAATCGCAGATCCGATCGGTGTTTGACACCTTGGGTTTGGAATGCGGAGACATTACGGACGGTGTCTGGTTCTTCGAGAACGGAGAGCTTCAATGGACGAATACCGAACGAGAAGGGTTCCAAAAAGCCCTCCGATTTGACCGCTACAACGACGTTCGGTTTGAATACGGCGTCACCGACGAAAAGGACGAAACGCTCGGATTCTTTATCCGAAAGGATGATGGAACGCTCATCTCCTGCGAGGACCTTCTGACGATCTACGTATACGATAATTATTCCTGCGCACACGTCGATACCTATCGGTGCGATACGGACGGCGACCGTGTGGCGACTTGACCTTTTGAGATGAAACGGGAGGGACTAAAATGAAGAAAAAGATCGTTAAAATCATATGCTTTATCTGCCTTCTCGCATTGCTGTTGGGAGGAATTAACGCTGTATTCAAATTCAAATACAGTGACGGCATCAAGCAGATCACTCAATTTTACAAAGAGGAAGAAAACAGCATAGATCTCCTGTTTCTGGGGAGCAGTCATGCGTTTTCTGATATTTATCCCGAGATATTCTGGCGCGATTGGGGATACGCTTCCTTCAATCTTTCTGCATCGGTACAGCCCATGTGGTCGACCTATCATTACCTTGTGGAGGCGCTGAAGACACAAACACCGAAGGTTATCGTTCTGGAAGGATATCGTTTGGTGGAAAGAGCCGATTATAAGGAGAGAGGAACAACCATTAAAAGCCTTTATGGAATGAAATGGTCGAAAAATAAGCTGGAAGCTATTGAAGCATCGGTTTATCGAAAAGGAGCGCTTGACGCTGAAAAAGAGAAGGAGCTGTTCACTCCCGCTGAGGTGGCAACGATCGAACAGATCCCTCAGGAATTCATGAATTACCATTCCAGATATTCTCAGCTTTCGGCGGAGGACTTCCTTCCTTATTACGGCAACGCCAAGTACAGATATTACAAGGGCGGAATCGTGGGAGTGGATGTGTATACCGATTACGAAACTCCCTCGGTGGAGGATTATGATAAAGAGCCCGTACCCTTGACCGAGAAGACCGAGGAATATTACCGTAAGATCCTGGAGCTTGGAGCGGAAAAGGGAATACCCGTAGTGACGGTAGTTGCTCCGTTTTACATGACCAACCGAGAGTACGGCATGTATCTGACCGCGGAGAAGATCGCAGAGGAATACGGACAATCGTTTATCAATTACAATGAATTGTATGAGGAGATCGGTCTCGATTTCAGCACGGATATTCTGGACGCGGGATCGCATTTGAATCTGTTGGGTGTAGAAAAATTCAATACCCATTTCGGTCAGTATCTGGCTGACAACTTTGATCTTCCCGACCGCAGAGGCGATGAGAAGTATCAGTCTTGGGAGAACGGCGCGAAGCGGTACGAAAGAGCCTATGGGACCAAAAACGGCTTGACTGAGCTGGTGGATGGAGGCGACTATGCCACGCGTCTGCTGGACGAGGGAGAGTACTCCTTTGCCGTAGTGCTGAATGGAACTGCGGCAGGGTATTCGGCGGAAGCGGAGTCGCAGATCCGTTCTGTGTTCGAAACGCTGGGCGTGGAATGCGGAGATATAACGGACGGAGTTTGGTTCTTTGAGGACGGCAAGCTTCAATGGTCAAATACCGCAGGGGAAGGCTTCAAACGGGCGCACCGATTTGACCGATACAATGACGTTCGGTTTGAATACGGTCTCACCGATGCGGAGGACGAGACGTCGGGGTTCTTCATTCGAAAGGATGACGGAACGGTCATTTCCTGCGAGGAGCTTCTGACGATCCATGTGTACGATGATTTCTCCTGTACCCACGTAGACACGTATCGGTGCGATACGGACGGCGATCGGGTAGAAAATTAAGTAAAGATCGACAGGGGTCCATCGATCCTTGTCGATTTTTCCATCAAAAGAAAAGGGGATTTTATGAAATATTCCAATTATTTATTTGATCTGGATGGGACGTTGACCGACCCCGGGGTGGGCATTAAAAATTCCATTCGCTACGCGCTGACGAAGCGGGGCTTACCGCCCTTGGAGGAAAAGGAGCTGGACGCCTTTATCGGTCCGCCCCTTTTGGATTCCTTTGAAAAATACTGTCACGTGTCCCGTGAGGAATCGAAGGAGCTTCTGACGGCATATCGGGAATATTTTTCTGTCAAGGGTTTGTTTGAAAATCAGGTTTACGATGGAATCCCCAAGACGCTGGAGCGGCTGCGGGCGATGGGGGCGAGTCTCTTTGTGGCTACCAGTAAGCCTGAGCCCTTCGCGCGGCAGATCCTGGAGCATTTTGATCTTGCCCGCTATTTTGATTTTATCGGCGGCAGTACCATGGACGAGACACGAACCGAAAAGGCAGACGTGATCGCCTACGTGCTGGAGCAGACGGGGATCGATCCGCGCGCGTCGGTGATGGTTGGCGACCGAATCTACGATATTCGGGGAGGCCATGCCTGCGGACTTTCCGCGATAGGCGTTCTGTACGGATACGGAAGTCGGGAGGAGCTGTCGGATGCGGATTGGCTGATTGCCGATCCGTGGCAGATGACGGAGCTGTGATCGGTCAATGGACGGCGGAGCGCGCACTCATTGCTTTGTGAATCCTGTGGGAAAAAGCATTCAAAAAAGAAGCAAAAAAACGAATTTCTGATGAGTTTTTCTGATTTTTTGTTGACAACCCACAATTTGTATGATACAATGAATCTGTTATTTTAATATTTTAACACAATACAACAATAAAAAGGAGAAATCATATGGAAAAGCTGACAAGAAAATATGGACTGCTTACCGCCATCTGCATGGTCGTTGGAACGGTAATCGGATCCGGAGTGTTCTTCAAGGCGCAAAACGTACTGATCGCGACGGGAGGAAATATGCCTCTTGGTATCGCCGCATGGGCAATTACCGGCTTGATCATGATCATCTGTTCCGCGCAGTTTGCCGTGATGGCTACCAAATATGAAAAGGTGAGCGGAGTCGTAGACTATGCGGAGGCGACCTGCGGAAAGAATTACGCGTATTATCTTGCGTGGTTTATGGTAAATGTGTACTATCCCGGAATGACCTCGGTTCTGGCATGGGTATCTGCCAGATATTTCGGTGTTCTGTTCGGGTGGAGTCTGGTAAGCGCTGAGGTTATGATCCTCGCAGGCTTCTTCCTTATCGCATCCTATGCGCTGAACGCGCTTTCCCCCAAGCTGGCAGGAAAGTTCCAGGTCAGCGCAACGGTCATCAAGCTGATCCCCATCGCTCTGATGGCTGTTGTAGGAACCATCTACGGTCTGGTGGGCGGAACCCTGACCGGCAACTTCACCAATGTGGTATCCGAGGCTGTGGGAGGAACCAGCGGCGGTTTGTTTGCGGCAATCGTGGCGACCGTGTTCGCGTATGAGGGCTGGATCGTGGCTACCTCCATCAATGCTGAGCTGAAGAACCCCAAGAAGAACCTTCCTTTGGCGCTCATCATTGGCGCGGCAATCGTCGTTGTTGCCTATATTCTGTATTATATCGGTGTTGCGGGCGGAGCTACTACTGAGCAATTGATCGTGGACGGCGCTCCCGTGGCGTTTACAAATATTTTTGGAACCGTAGGCGGCGCGATTCTGAACATCTGTATCGTGGTTTCCTGTCTTGGTACGCTGAACGGACTGATGGTTGGCGCTACTCGCGGTATGTATGCGATCGCTGCCCGTAACGACGGCCCCAAGCCTCACATGTTCAATCAGGTCGACAAGGTAAGCAATACGGCGACCAACTCCTCCATCTGGGGCTTGTTTGTATGTGCCGCTTGGCTGGTTTATTTCTACGGCGCGAACCTGACCGATGGTTGGTTTGGACTGTTCAACTTTGATTCCTCCGAGCTTCCCATCGTTACCATTTACGGTATGTATATTCCCATGTTCATCATGTGGATGAAGAAGGAAAAGGATCTTGGCGTGTTCAAGAGATTCATTCTTCCTATGCTTTCCTTGGTGGCTTGCGGATTTATGATCTTCGCCGCTGTTTATGCACACGGCATTACCCCCTATAAGGCAGCACAGGAGGCAGGCAAATTCTCCTTCCCCGTACTGTTCTATCTGATCCTGTTTGCAGTGATTATGCTGCTCGGCGTGGCATTCTCTCCTGCCGTCAGAAAGAAGCTGGGTAAGAAGACCGAGGCCCCCGCAGAGGACGAAAAGAAGGACGAAGAATAAGAAAAAATGCAAAAAAGAGCCACCCCTACACGGGATGGCTCTTTTTTGCGGACCTGAGGGAATCGTTCTATGGTCACCGTTCACAAAACAACTCACAGGGTTGTTTTGCTCACTGCGTTCGACTCCCATTATAAGGCTCCGCCAACAGAAAAAGCCCCACAAGGGGGCTTTTCTGTTGGTGGAGCAAGGCTCTCAATATCCGAACCGAGTCGTGCGACATCGGCAGCTTCTTCACTTGTCATAACCACAATGGTAAGTTGAGAAAAGAGTACTTTACAGGGTGTCGCTTCGGCGGCACCCTTTTTCTCTGTGTTCACACAATTTTTGAAAAAATATGTTATAATAATAAAAAAGTTTGTAAGATTTTCTTTTCTTCGGAGTCTTATAGGTGAAGGAGGTGATAGAGTGACGGATTTTGAGCAATTATACGATACATATTTCAACGATGTTTACTTGTATATCTTGCGGCTCTCAGGCAACGAGCATCTTGCTGAAGAAATAACGAGTGATACGTTTTTCAAAGCAATGAAGTCGATTGATCGCTTCCGTGGGGATTGTGATGTTCGGGTGTGGTTGTGCCAAATAGCGAAGAATTGCTATTATTCACACATCAAGAAAAGCAAGCGCACCGAGCAAGTCGATGAAGCTGAACTACAAGAAATACCCGACCTCGCGCCGAGCGTAGCAGACGAGTATGCTCGCCGCGACGAGATCGAGCGAATCCAAAAGATATTGCACGATGTAAGCGAGCCGTACAAAGAGGTCTTT
>JAZNVA010000070.1:0-4564 GCA_045592565.1 Eubacteriales bacterium
CCAGAGATACCGAAAGCTCGGAGGAGATCAGCAGAAAGATCCGCGAGCTGATGAAAACCTTTTAATCGCAGACAAAACCCTGAAGGAGTATTGGTATGATCGAGTCGTTGCATATCGAGAATATTGCGGTGATCAAGCGTCTGGACGTGGAGTTCGGGCAAGGTCTGACTGTGCTGACAGGAGAGACGGGCGCGGGAAAATCCATGATCATCGATAGTCTGAGTCTGCTTCTCGGCGGACGGGCGGATCGGGAGTTGCTTCGCAACGGCGAGAGCCGAGGGGAGGTCTCCGCGATCTTTCGGGCGCTGTCTGAGCAGACCGTGGCGACTCTTGCCGAACTGGGGCTGGAAGCCTCCGACGATTCGGTCATGCTGTCCCGAGTGATCACCCCGAGCGGTTCATCCGCGCGGATCAACGGACGAGCCGTGACGCTGTCGATCCTGCGGGAGGTTGCCATGACGCTGTTCAACATTCACGGACAGAATGACAATCAGCAGCTTCTGGATCCGAAAAATCACGTACTGCTTTTGGATTCCTACGCCAATTGTGTGGGGGATCGGGAGACGTACGGCACGCTGTATAAAAAAATCCTTCATTTGAGAATGCAGATCGATTCGCTTCGCAAGGACGAGCAGGAGCAAACCCGAATGGGCGAGATGCTCCGCTACCAGATTGCGGATATTGACAGCGTCAAGCCCAAGATTGGCGAGGAAGAGGCGCTGGAGGAGTTAGCAAAACGGCTTCGAAGCATGGAGCAGATCCAAAAATGCTGTGCACTGGTAGAAAAGGCGTTGCGTGGCGGAGAAAAGAGCAGGGGCGCGGTCTATCTGACCGATCGGGCTGCCGCCGCCATGGATTCCATTTCCGATGCGCTTCCCGAAGCGGAACAGCTATCAGCCCGTCTCTCTCAGGTTCGGTATGAGCTGGAGGATATTGCCGACAGCCTGTCGACGCTTGATACCTTTGACGGAGAAGATGCCATCCAAAAGCTGGATCGCACCGAGGAGAGGCTTAGCGCTATCGCCAAGCTGAAACGAAAATACGGAAGTACCGTGGAGGAGATCCTTGAATTTCGCCGCAATGCAGCGGAGAGATTGGACGGGATCGAGCACGCCGACGAGAGAATCGAGGATCTTAGAGAAGATCTGCGTCGTGCAGAGTCCGAGGCGAAAGCGATGTCCGATGCCTTGACGGCACGTCGGAAGGAAGCGGCGCGGAGCCTTGTGAAAACAGTCACTGAAACCCTTACCTTTCTGGATATGCCCAAGGTGCGCTTTGAGGTTGGCATCCGACGGGGGAGCGAGTTCCGTCCCTTTGGCTGTGACGAAGTGGAATTTTTGATCGCTACCAATGCGGGAGAGCCCTTGATGCCTATGGCAAAGATCGCATCGGGCGGAGAGCTGGCTCGAATCATGCTGTCTCTCAAGAACGTACTCAATGAGTGTGACGGAGTGAATACCGTGATCTTTGACGAGATCGACACGGGAATTTCGGGAAAGACCTCGCGAAAGGTAGGAATTAAACTCAAGGAGATCGGCAGAGGGGCGCAGGTGCTTTGCGTGACGCACTCGGCGCAGATCGCTTCCTTGGCAACGCACCATCTCTTTTTGTCCAAGCAAGAGGTGGACGGACGGGCGCAGACCGCCTTGTGTGAGCTGGACGAGGGGGGAAGAGAGGACGAGATCGCCCGAATTCTCGGGGGCATTGAGATCACCTCAGCACAGAGAAGCGCGGCACGCGAGCTGATCGCAGAGGGGGCGTTGTACGAATGAGCAAACCTGTGAAAACCAACGCCATGCGTCAGCTGGACGCGGCAAAAATTCCCTATACACCCATGACCTATGAGGTAGACGAGAACGATCTGTCGGGAACCCATATTGCCGATCAGGTCGGACTCCCCTATGAGCGTGTCTTCAAGACCATTGTCACAAGAGGAGACAAGACGGGGTATCTGGTCTTTTGTATCCCTTGTCATAAAGAGATCAACCTGAAGCGAGCCGCAACCGAGACGGGAAACAAAAGGGTGGAGCCCGTTCAGGTGAAGGAGCTTCTTGGGCTGACGGGCTACATCCGAGGCGGATGCTCACCCATCGGCATGAAAAAGAAATTCCCCACCTACTTTGACCAAAGCGTTTTGGAACAAGAACAGATCACGGTCAGCGCAGGTGTGCGAGGAATTCAGCTGTTGCTCAACAGCGAGGATATCCTACGATTTACACAGGGAAAACCCGTGGACGTAGCGGAATGATCGTTTCATAAAAAAGATCTCCTGCTTTTTGAGAAGAACCCCTTGAAAAAAGATGGATTATGTAGTATAATATACTGTTGTTAATTACACGTAAAGATATAGGAGTCAACTATGCTTGAAATCAAACGTATGATTGCCGACGCCATTGTGGCGCGGATTTTGTCCGTGAAGGCGGACGCGGAGTTGGATACGGCAACGGTTCAGGGAATGTTGGAATATCCCCCCGATTCCAAAATGGGGGATCTGGCACTTCCTTGCTTTAAGCTGAGTAAGCTGTTGCGAAACGCTCCCGTCAAAATTGCCGCTGACCTTGCCGAGGGACTTTCGGTTCCCGTGGTAGCAAAGGCGGAGGCGGTGAACGGTTATTTGAATATTTTTCTGGATGGAGAGGCGTTGGCAAAGCGGATCCTTCCCGATGTTCTGAATAAAGGCGAACGCTATGGCGCCCCCGATCTGGGCAAGGGGAAGACCGTGGTGCTGGACTACTCTTCTCCCAACGTAGCAAAGCCCTTCCATATCGGACATTTGGGCACTACTGTCATAGGTCATTCTCTCAAAAAGCTGCATGAGTTTGCGGGATATCAGTGTGTTGGGATCAACTACCTTGGCGACTGGGGAACCCAGTTCGGCAAGCTGATCACCGCTTACCGTTTGTGGGGGAACAAGGAGATCATTGAGCAGGGCGGTATCGACAAGCTGGTAGAGCTTTACGTCAAATACCACGAGGAAGCCGAAAAGGATCCCACGCTCAATGATACCGCTCGCGCTGAGTTCCACAAGCTGGAACAGGGAGACGAGGAGAATATCGCCCTCTGGAAATGGTTCGTGCAGATCAGTCTGGAGGAATATAAGAAGACCTATGAGCAGTTGGGCATTGAGTTTGACAGCTACAAGGGTGAGTCCTTCTATACCGACAAGATGCCCGCGCAGGTGCAGAAGCTTCGGGATATGAATTTGCTGAAGATCGACGACGGCGCGTCCATCGTGGATCTGGAGGAGTTCGGTATGGCGCCTTGCTTGATCCTCAAGCGGGACGGATCTACCCTATATCCCACAAGAGATATCGCGGCGGCTGTATATCGGAAGGAAACCTACGATTTTGATAAGGCGATCTACGTGACCAGCGCAGGACAAAGTCTGCACTTTGCGCAGTGGTTCAAGGTAGTTGAGCTGATGGGCTACGATTGGTCGGACAAGCTGGTGCACGTGCCTTACGGAACGGTAAGCATCAACGGAGAGAAGCTGGCAACCCGTACGGGTAACGTGATCCTGCTCCGTGACCTCTTTGGTCTTGCCATCGATAAGGTGGCGGCAATCATGGAGGAAAAGAATCCCAATCTTGCCGATAAGGAAAAAATTGCCGAGGCAGTCGGCGTGGGAGCGATCGTGTTCTACTATCTCTCCAACAACCGAATTCGGGACATCAACTTCGTTATGGAGGACGCCCTCAGCTTTGACGGCAACACAGGACCTTACGTCCAGTACACTTATGCGCGTACCTGCTCGGTGCTTTCCAAATCGGGCGCATATGACCAAAGCGCCCTGACCGTCAGCGCGGCGGAGGAAACGGATCTGATCAAGGTCCTTGCTCGCTTTGAGGAGACGGTGAGAGAGGCGATTGCCGCCTACGAGCCTTCTATGGTAACGCGCTATATTCTGGATCTGGCAGGCGCGTACAACCGATTCTATCACAACTGCTCCATACTGGGAGCGGAGAACGAGGCGGTAAAAAATACCCGTCTTGCTTTGACCGAGGCGGCAAAGACCGTTCTCGGCAATGCGTTTGACTTGATCTGTCTTGCGAAAACCGAAAAAATCTAAAAAATAAAAAGAGGTAACATATATGTCCGGACATAGCAAATGGGCGAATATTAAGCACAAAAAAGAGAAAACCGACGCGCAGAAGGCGAAGGTCTTTACCAAGATCGGTAAGGAGATCACCATTGCGGTGAAGGAAGGCGGCGGAGATCCCAATAACAACTCCAAGCTTCGTGACCTGATCCTCAAGGCAAAGGCAAATAACGTACCCAACGATAACATTGAGCGTACCATTAAAAAGGCAATGGGCAGCACGGGCGAGAACTACGAGGAGATCGTCTACGAGGGATACGGTCCCGCGGGAATCGCAGTGATCGTGGAGACCACCACCGACAACCGTAACCGTACCGCAGGTAACGTACGCGCTTATTTTTCCAAGTATCACGGAAATTTGGGACAGTCAGGCTGTGTGTCCTATCTGTTCTCTGATAAGGGGTTGATCGTCATCGGCAACGAGGACGGAGATATCGACGAGGATAAGCTGATGGAGACCGCGCT
>JAZNVA010000071.1:0-3352 GCA_045592565.1 Eubacteriales bacterium
TCGCTTCTATAATAACGAACGTATTCAACTCAAAACAAAACTGACACCACTCGAAAAGCGATGTCAGTTCGTTGCTTAACTTTTAATATTTTCTGCCATTAAGGCTGTTTTTGTGCTGTCCGCACAATTTGGGGCAGTTCAAATGCGGTTGCCGTTTTATTATGAACACATTTTCTTCATGATCTCCAGTTGTGTGTCCTTTCTCCTTTTCATGTCAGCCGCGCCCTCTCGATCCCATTCAAAGATCAAAAGAAGATCCTCCAGCTCTTGCCCCATTCTCTCGCCGCGCAGCAGCATATCGCGAAGAAAGGAACGGATATGCTCCTCTCTGTCCGAAGGAAGAAACGAACAACCTCTATATCCCATCTGCATCAATCTACGCAGAGGCGGATTCACTCCCTCCCGAATCATCATTTTCCCAAGAGCACGGAACTGCCTTCCCTCATTTTTTGCCATTTCCTCCAGGGATTCGCTCAACTCGGGATATCGCTCCGCCGTCAACGCCGAGGCACACAGCCATTCAGAGCAACGGTTTACATATTGAGCCAACAGGCGAAGCGCGCGCTGTTCAACCATGCGACTCATATTTTTCTTTTCATGAATTTGCATATCAGCCTCCCAATTATGTTCTACTGACAGTCATATGTCAAATCTATCCTTTTGGTCAATCAAATATCGTTTTTTTGCTTTTTTATTGACATACTCTGTATTTGTTGATATAATAAAGTTGATATAATAAAATTGCATCCCCCCTATAATCGATAAAGGAGGTCCCTATGAAAAAGCTACTCTCTGCTGTTATTTGTTTCTGCATTTTGACAGGAGCTGTCCTTATTTGGATCCCCGAGATATCCGCCTCGGTTGACGATCCTCAACGGTTTTCCGTGGCAGAAAAAAAGGAACTGATCTATTCCGAAAATTTCGAAGGGGCGAGCGTTATCGCCGCAAGCAATAAAAACGATTTAACGACCGCGCTTGGCTGGACGGATATAAAGTCATTTTCCTCCTTCGAGCTTCGTCAGGATCCGGGCTCAGATAACCATCAACTGTATCTTGCCCCCAACAGCGAGTCCATCACGACTGTCTGTACCGATGATCGTCTGAAGGGCGGAAACTATATGATTGAGTATACCGCCACCATGCTGACCTTTGAGAAGAGCCATCACGGAGCGGGAATGGGATTTCGGTCGGGTAATTTTGACAGAGCAAACTCGCCTACAACAGCCGGTTGGAATTTTCTGCTCAAGGAACGCGGAAATTTCGATTTCTATTTTCATACCCCCGGTATCTCCTACGGCAATTATCATTCCGAGGTAGATGTCGCACCCGCTCCTAAAACGATCGGCGGAGTGGATCGCCCCGAGGGCTCTGTCGTGGGAGAAACCATTCGATTTCGTTTGGTCATTGACGAAGAGTGCGGACTAAGCGCATATATCATCGACCAAGCGACAGGAAATGCAACCATTGTGGTAGGAATGAATGAGGACCGTGTTTCCGACTGGGTAAAAAGCTGTTACACGGTGGACAATACCGTTCAGCTTCGCGCGATCACCGCGGGAACATCCTATCTGATCGACGACATTCAGATTTGGGACACCGGAACAACCGATTCCGTTCCACAAGTACTCGGATATCAAATCACTCCCTTGGCAAATGATACCTATGATATTCGTTTTATTGCCGGTATTCGTACCGTAGCCTCTCCCTTGACGGGCTTTGAAATTCGTTATTCATTCCTTCGCAACGGAGAAGCGGTCAGCGGCAGCGAGATCTTTTACTGCGACGTGCTGTACGAGGAAATCTCCACTGATTTTGGTAAGAGCTCGATCTCCGCCGAAGCATTGGGATACACGTATTTGCTCGTTTTACCCCTGACTGATATTCCAAGCGATCTGGTTGTACACTATACTGTCCGATCCTTTACCCAATATGATGGCGACGCGGAATTCACCGCGTCCAAACGAACGAGAATGTTTTGTATTGATAAATCCAGCCCACAATTCTCCCCCGAGCTTCTTGGCGGAACTCTGATATCCACCAAGGAATTTTCCCGCGGATTTATTCGCAAATACTACGAAAACACTACGCGAGCGGAGTTTGACTCCTATCTGCAACGGCTGGAAGCATACGGTTACGTTCCATACGCGAAGAACACGGCGGACAACAACGTATACTGTACTTACTATTACAACCACGAAAGAATGATCCACGCCTATTATCTGGATGCAGATCAAACCGTCAGAGTTATTTCCTCCTCCGCCGATGATGCGGTCCCTTATCCCTTATCCCCCGTTTCTGACGAAACGGTAACCACCCCTGCGCTCGTCATGGCGGATATGGACTACGAGCACCAGCTCAGCGGTCACAATCGCGGTATGGGCTTCGTCTTTACCTTGGCGGACGGCAGCTACGTCATCATTGACGGCGGATACGGAACCGAGGCTGAGCCGCTTTATCGATATTTGAGCGAGAATAACCGCCGCGCGGACGGCAAGATCCGTATTCGCGCGTGGATCCTCACGCATCCCGACGGCGACCATTACGAATGCTTCCTCAAATTTGCTGACCTCTATGCAGAACAAGTCCAACTGGATTATTGGGTCGCCCAGGTTTCCACTGAGTTGATCTTCAACACACATATGGATTCCATCGACCCCCTGTTTGCCCCCGATGATCCCGACCGTCCTACGTATACCCCCGGTAAAAGTCAGATCTTCGATGGGGCGCCCATCGTTCGCGCGTTGGACAAAGCGATCGCCAAGTTCGAGAACGTGCTTCGAATCGTTCCCATGACGGGACAGACCATGTATTTCGGGGATTTGAAGATGCAGTTTGTTTACACGGGAGAAATGCTTTATCCAAGGGAAGTCGGCCGCGCCTCTACTACAAATGAGCATTCCCTCGTTATGAAGGTATGGTTTGAGGAGCGAACCCTCCTGATCACGGGAGACGTGCTTCACAAGGGCATGGAGGTTATGGTCAATTACTATGAAAAGGCTCTTCGCTCTGATTTCATTCAGGCGCCGCACCACGGTCTGCAGGGCACTATGAATTTCTACAACAAGGTTGACGCGAGATATCTCATTATGAATACCGATGAAGTGTCCTGCGCCGATCGATTTAAAGCAGATTTTAACCAAAGAAAGAGCAGAAACGATCTTTACAAGCTGATCACAAAGACCCGCGCCAACGGAGAAAAACAAATTCTTCACGTCTTCTTGGCAGATAACAGCGCAAACGGATTCATCCCGATCCTGCGGGGAAATGAACTGCGCTTAAACTAAAAAAAGACCGCAAGTCTGAGACTTGCGGTCTTTTTTTATCAAAAAATCGTATCCAGGTACTCCACAAG
>JAZNVA010000072.1:0-6216 GCA_045592565.1 Eubacteriales bacterium
CTTATGCGTTTTTACGACGTCAATAAAGGTATGATCCGTATTAGCGGCAAGGATCTGCGCTCATATAAACGTGAGGAGCTTACCTCTATGTTCGGTGTTGTATTCCAAAACGATTTTCTTTATGCAGATACTATCGAAGAAAACATTCGGTTCGGACGTGATATAGACAGCGACGATATTGCAGAGGCAACAAAAGAGGCACAAGCTTATGATTTTATAACCTCGTTCTCCGACGGATTTGCTCACAGTATCTCTACGGGTGGTACGAATCTTTCAGGAGGACAGCGTCAACGTGTGCTTATCTCACGTGCGATTGCAGGAAAGCCCGAAATACTTATACTTGACGATTCCTCCTCGGCGCTGGATTATAAGACCGACGCCAATTTGCGGCAGGCACTCTCTACGGCATTGCCCGATTCTACGGTGATCACGGTAGCGCAAAGAGTCAGCTCGGTAAAAGGGTGTGATCTGATTCTGGTGATCGAGAACGGAGCGATCATCGGATGCGGGAAGCATGAGGAGCTGTTGGCGACCTGTGCCGAATACAAGGAGATCAGCGATTCGCAGATGGGAGGTGCCTTCCTTGACTGAGAAATACAATCCGCAGCCCAAGCGCCGAAAGGGCATTTTCTTGCGGCTGAGCAAATACGTTCTGCGTCAGTGGCATTTGTTTATCCCCGCGTTGCTTCTGACCTTGGGCGCCAATCAGCTTTCGCTGTTGGGACCGAGGTATTCGGGCGCGGCGATCGATGCCATTGAGTCGGCAGGCGGGGTGGAGTTTTCCGCTGTATGGAAAAACATCGGCTTTATGATTGCCTGCTATGTGATCTCTGCCGCTCTGTCCTATGTGCTGTCCGTGGTGATGATCCACCTGAGTCAGCGGATCATCTACCGGATGAGACGGCAGGTGTTCGAGAAGCTGACCATACTTCCCGTCAACTATTTCGACACTCACGCTACGGGAGATATCATCAGCCATCTTTCTTATGATATCGACACCATCAACAGTACGCTTTCCCACGATCTGATCCAGGTCATGACCAGCGTTTATACGGTAGTAGGCTCTCTTGTGTTTATGTGGCAGATCTCCAAGCCCATGATCCTCATCTTTGCTCTTACCGTGCCTGCCTCGATCCTTTTTACCCGTTATCGCTCCAAGGTCGTCCGTCCTCTGTTCCGCAAGAGAGCCAAAAAGTACGGTGAGCTGAACGGATTTGCGGAGGAGATGCTGACGGGATCCCGTACCATCTCCGCTTACGGTCGGGAGGAGGAGATCTCCGCTCGGTTCAACAAGATCAACGACGAGACGATGGATGCCTATTATAAGGCGGAATATCACGCCGCCATGCTGTTTCCGACCATCAATCTGATCAATAACATTTCCCTGACATTGGTGGCGATCATGGGCGGAATCCTTTATATGTATTCCCAAAACGGCACGATTCTTGCTGCCTCCGCCTTCTTTATCACACTTGGGGGCGTGGCACAGTTCGTACAGTATTCCAGAAAGTTCGCAGGGCCCATCAATGAGTTCTCCAATATTCTGCACGAGTTCCAGTCAGCGTTTTCCGCCGCGGAGCGTGTCTTTGCCATTCTGGACGAGAAGCCCGAGACTGAGGACAAGCCCGACGCCAGGTCCTTAACAGAGATCAGTGGTGACGTACGGCTGAGGGACGTGACCTTTGGCTATACTGAGGATAAAACGATCCTGAAGAACGTTTCGGTGCATGCCGAAAGAGGGCAGATCGTGGCGATCGTCGGACCGACAGGGGCAGGAAAGACCACCGTGATCAATCTGCTGATGCGCTTTTACGATCCTCAGCGGGGAGAGATCCTGATCGACGGTGTGCCTTCCGTGGATATCAAGCGCAAGGATCTTCGCCATGCCTTTACCATGGTCCTTCAGGATACGTGGCTGTTCCGAGGTACCATTTACGACAACATTGTTTACGGCAGAGAGGATGCAACCGAGGAGGAAGTCCGCGCGGCGGCAAGATCGGCAAGGATCGCATCCTATATCGAAGGGCTCCCCGATGGGTATCAAACGATCCTCTCGGATGACGGCGTCAATATCTCCAAGGGGCAGAAGCAGTTGATCACCATCGCCCGCGCTTTTTTGTCACGCGCGCCGATTCTGATCCTTGACGAGGCGACCTCCAATGTGGATTCCCGTACCGAGATCCAAATTCAGACCGCCATGACCGAGCTGATGAAGAACAAGACCTGCTTCATTATCGCACACCGACTTTCCACCATTCAGAATGCCGATATCATTCTGGTGGTAAAGGACGGTACCATCATCGAGCAGGGAAATCACGAGGAGCTGATCCGTCGGGGTGGATTTTATTACTCGCTGTATCACTCGCAGTTTGTATAAATAAAATTTTAAAAAAACGATACAAAAGTCGAAATTTGTGGTATAATGTCGGTATCATCATATTGATTATTGGAGGCATTTACCGTGAAGGAGTTTTTCGGCTGGGGCGGTTATACCCGTGAGGCAGAAGGATTTTTATCGTGGCAGCATCTGCTGTTCGTTACCTGCTTGATGGCGGTGATGATCACGCTGTCGATCCTGTTCGGACGGAGAAACCGCAAGAAGAATGCGAGGACGAAAAATAAGGTCCTGATCGTGTCCGCGATTCTCATCGATTCCCTTGAGATCTTTAAGATCGTATTTCAGAGCTTCAGAAGTCAGGATCCCATGACGTGGAAATATGAGCTACCTCTTTTTCTTTGCAGCATTCAGCTTATCGCCATTCCTCTGGCGGCGTTTTCCAAAGGACGGATCAAGGATGCGGCGCTGGATTTTGTGCTGATCTTCGGTATATTGGGCGCGCTGATGGGAACCTACGGGGCGGGGAACAATTACGGAACCTATCCCGTGCTTTGCTTCGACAACGTAATATCGGGCGTTACTCATTCCATTTCGGGCTTTGTATCACTTTATATCGGTATTTCGGGTATGAGCAGCATGAAGCGGAAGAACATTCCCCTGACCTTTGCGATCCTGCTCAGCTTTTGTGCCTGCGCTACGATTGCCAATCGGCTCTTGGACTATAACTATATGTTCTTGGTTCGGGGAGACGGAACGCCATACGAGATCCTGTATTCTCTGGTTGGCGGAAATCCCATTCTCTACCCGATGGGCGTGGTCTTTCTGTTTGTCCTCTATATCTTTGCTTTTTACGGCGTTTATTTCGGGGTGCGGAAAAGCCGCAAGAAGAAGGACGTTTCCACCGCCGAGCAAAAAATACAGCAGACCGTAAAGGCGTAGGCTCATATAAGAAAAAGCCTCGAAGCAATCATGCTTCGAGGTTTTTTTTGCGGTTACTGACAGATGGCTCCGCCGCTTGCGAAGATGGTCTGTCCCGATATCCAGCTGGAATCGTCGGTGGAAAGAAATACGGCGATGGACGCGATTTCATCGGGATCTGCCATTCTCTGGGAGGGGACGCCGCTGATCATTCGCTTCAGAATGTCCTCGGGTACGGCTCTCATCATCTCGGTGTCGATATAGGCGGGGGCGATGCAGTTCATACGCACATTCTTCCGTCCCAGCTCCTTTGCCATGGTACGGGTAAAGCCCTGCAGTGCTGCCTTGGAGGCGGAGTAATTTGCCTGACCGGGGTTGCCCATGATGGAGGTAGAGGAGAGATTAACGATGGCGCCGCTCTCCTGCTCCCGCATCAGTGGTACGACGAATTTGCAAAGGTTATAAACGCCGTTGAGGTTGATGTTGATGACCGTGTACCAATCGTCATCGGTCATTTTGTGGAAGATCTTATCTCGGGTGACGCCTGCGTTGTTGACAAGAACGTCAACTCGTCCGAATTTCTCCACAACACGGTTGACCGCCGTTTCTACCATATCGGATACGGCGACGTTACAGCGGACCGCGATGACTCGCTCCCCCGTAGGATCCAGCTCCTTGGCGGTTGTCTCCGCCAGCTCCAGATCCCATTCCAAAAGAGCAACGCCCGCCGCTTCTTCCTCCAGAAAGCGCTTGGCGATGGCTTTGCCGATGCCCTTGCCCGCTCCCGTGACAATACAGTATTTTTCTGCTAAATTTTTCATATGGATTCTCCTTCGATTTTATTATTTATTATTTTTTCAGATTTTCGATCAAGGTCGTCACTCCCTGTCCGCCGCCGCAGCAGGAGGAGAACAGACCGTAGCGTCCGCCTCTGCGCGCCAGCTCCTTCATGCAGAAGATACCGATACGGGCACCCGACGCGCCGTTGGGGTGACCGAAGGCGATGGCGCCGCCGTTGGGATTCCATTTTTCCTGATCGATAATAGCACCGCTCTGGGTTTCCATTTCCTTGATGACCGCCAGATTCTGCGCGGCAAATGCTTCGTTGCACTCGAACACGTCGATGTCGCCAATGTTCAGGCCCGCGCGTCGGAGGGCGAGAAGATTGGAGTAGGCGGGGCCGATGCCCATGAGTCTGGGCTCTACGCCCACGTCAGCTCCCGTTACCCAACGGGCGAAGGGCTCGTATCCCAGCTCCTTGGCTTTCTCTGCGGTCATCATCAGAACGAATGCTGCGCCGTCGTTCAGCCCCGACGCGTTGCCCGCGGTGGTTACCGCGTTGTCCGCGTCGCGGACCGCGTTCAGCTTGGCAAGTCCCTCAAGTGTGGTGGTGGGACGGAGATGCTCGTCATAGTCAAAGATAACCTCGGGGGTCTTGCGGGTGGCGGGGATTACGATGGGGACCAGCTCGTCCTTGAAATATCCCTTTTCGGTAGAGGCGGCGGCGCGCATCTGGCTGCGGTATGCAAAGGCATCGCAATCCTCACGGGTGACGCCCCATTTCTCCGCCATCACATCGGAGATCTCGATCATGGAGAGCCTTTGGGCAGGATCGGCGTGAATGATGGGAATGATCTGTCGGGGACCGATCCCCTTGTAGGGCTCTACCGTGGTGGAAAATTTCACGACGGTGTTGCTGTGGGATTCCATACCGCCCGCGAGGATCACGTCAGCCGCGCCCGCGAGGATCTTCCACGCGGCGTGGTTGATGGAATCAATGGCAGAGCCGCACTGCATCTCCACAAAGGAAGCGGAGGTCTCAAAGGGAAGTCCCGCCGCCATGGTGATGTAACGGGCAGGACTCCAGCTCTTGGAGCAGCTAAGGGCAGATCCGCACAAAACCGAATCTACCTTGCCCCCTCGCTCCAAAAGTCCTGTTTTCTCCACCAGAGCTTTTATGGTGGTTGCCGCCAGATCGGCGGAAGAAATGGTTCGGATGGTACCGCCCATTTTTCCGAAGGGGGTACGCATACCGTCTACAAATACGACTTCGCGCATAATTTTTCTCCTTTTTATTTTTTATTTCGTTAGTTTCTCGGGGGCGGTATAAATGGCTCCCGTTTGTTCCATTTTTCGGATTTGCTCCTCGGTATATCCCAGCGCGAGCAAAACCTCGGCGGTATGCTCGCCGTTGGAAGCGGCGGGCTTGATGGGACAGGGGGTGGCGGATCTCATTTCAATGGGACTTGTGGGCATGATATCCACGTGGCCCTTGGGGTATTCGATATGCTCCAGATATCCGTTCTCCCACGCCTGAGGATCGGTGGATACGTCCTTGAAATGCGCCATGCGAACCAGAGGAACGTCATATTCGTCCGCGAGAGCCACCCATTCATCCGCGGACTTGGTCAGGAAGGCGAGGCGGAAATATTCGTAATATTCCACACGGTTTGTCCATAGCGTATCGGATTGAAAGCGCGGATCGGTATCCAGCTCGGGGTGACCGATCAGGGCATGGTAGCGTGGAACGGTGACGGCGGCGTTTCCCACCGCAAAATAGATCCATTCTCCGTCGGCGCAGAGAAAGCTTCCGCCTCGCGCGGTGCTGTCTGTTCGATTGAAGGGGTAACAGCGTCCGAAGGGCGGCTGCGCCATCATTACCATAGTTCCCATGCAAAAGATCCCGTTGTGATAGAGAGTCGACATGACGTAATCTCCCGTTCCCGTGACGGTACGCCGATACAGCGCCGCGCAGATCTCACCCATGAGCAGATAGCCCGTGGCGGTATCTCCCACGCTGATGGGGGCAGTGACGGGGTAATAATTTCCGCTGTCTACCGCCATGTCCCGCAAAAATCCGCTCCTCGCCCAGAAGGCGGTGGTGTCAAACGCCTGCCTGTGCGCCTCGGGGCCCTTTTCCCCGTATCCCAATACGATAGCGTAGATCAATCGAGGGAAGC
>JAZNVA010000073.1:0-4345 GCA_045592565.1 Eubacteriales bacterium
CGCAGACGGTGGATCAGCTCCGTACATTGAGGCACGTTCAAGCCGCAAGATCTCAAAAGCGACTCCTGCTCAAAGATCTCGGACGGAGTCCCCTCCGCCAGTACATTTCCGTCATGAAGAACAAGAATCCGATCTGCCATGGCGGCTTCTTCCATATAATGCGTGATCATAATGACCGTTATTCCCTTTTCACGGTTCAATCGCAGGATCGATTCCATGACCTCCTGCCGTCCAATGGGATCCAGCATCGCGGTGGATTCATCAAAAATAATGCACTTGGGCTCCATGGCAAGGATCCCCGCTATGGCGATCCTCTGCTTCTGTCCGCCCGACAATCGGTGGGGCTCATGCTTAGCATACTCCAGCATTCCCACGTCCTTCAGGACGCGATCCACGCGCTCGCGGATCTGCGCGGAGGGGATCCCCAAATTTTCGGGACCGAAGGCAACGTCATCCTCCACGATCGTTGCGATCAGCTGGTTATCGGGATTCTGAAACACCATGCCAACGTTCTTACGCAGCTCCAGAATTTCCGCGTCCGTCATGGATTCGTCGCAAACATCCTTCCCAGCCACGTAAACCTTACCGCTTGTGGGAGTGAGGATCATATTCAACAGCTTTGCAAGGGTGGATTTTCCCGATCCGTTATGACCGAGAACCGCAACGAACTCTCCTTCGTGAATCTCCATGCTCAGGTCGTTCAGAACGGGACTTCCGTATCCGTCCTCTCCCTCGTATCGATACGAAAGATGTTCGGTTTTGATAAAAGGCTCTTTCATAGCTTGACCTTCAAATTTCTAACTTATTTTCTGTACCATCTGGCGCTGGCGCCGCACGGGATCGCCAATCCCGTTTCGCTTGCCCGCAATCCAAGCTCTCCCGCCTCCAGCTTTCCTCCGTAAACCGAGGCAACCTTCAGACCAAGAATATACTGCATTGCCATGGGAGACAATCCCGTGGTATAGGAGTTAATCAAGAAGAATAGCGGATCATCGGACAAGAGCTTGGCGCTCAAGGTCACAAGCTCATCCACACACTCCTCGATCTTCCACACTTCTCCCGACGGACCGCGTCCATAGGAAGGAGGATCCATGATGATAGCGTCGTAGCGGTTGCCTCTGCGGATCTCCCGCTCCACGAATTTTTTACAGTCATCAACAATATAACGGATCGGCGCATCGGAAAGGCCCGAAAGCGCGGCATTTTCCTTTGCCTGCGCCACCATGCCCTTTGCCGCATCTACGTGAACCACGGACGCCCCCGCCGCGGCAGCCGCGACCGTAGCGCCTCCCGTATAGGCAAACAGATTCAGAACCTTGATCGGTCTGCCAGCTTTCGCAATCTTCTCGGAAAACCAATCCCAGTTTGCTGCTTGCTCGGGAAAAAGTCCCGTATGCTTAAAGCCCATGGGCTTGAGCACAAATCGAAGGGATCCATAGCGGATCTCCCATGACTCGGGCAGCTCGTTTTTTACCCAGCCACCGGCACTCTTGGACGATCGTTTATAAGTGGCATCCGCTTGATTCCACTGTTTTCCCGCAGCCCCATTTTTCCAGATGATTTGCGGGTCAGGCCGCCTCAATATGTATTCTCCCCAACGCTCCAGACGTTCTCCGTCAGAAGCGTCAAGCAATTCGTAATCCTTCCATCCGTCAGCTATCCACATAATATCTCCGCCTTATTTTTGGTTATAGTAATTGGCAAGTCTCGATGTTCCCGAGTGGGCGTGGCATACGGCAATCGCCAGCGCATCCGCCGTATCGTCGGGCTTGGGGGGCTTGGGAAGCCCCAAAAGCATGGTAACCATGGTGATGACCTGCTTTTTCTCTGCCCTTCCGTATCCAACCACCGATTGCTTGACTTGCAGAGGGGTATACTCAAACACCTTCACCCCTAAACGGTATGCGCACATAATGATAACTCCTCTTGCCTCCGCAACACGGATACCCGTGGTCTGGTTGGTATTAAAAAACAGCTCCTCCACCGCCACGTGCTCAGGGTGATAGGTCTCTACCAACTGCTTGATCCCATCATAGATCAAAGACAGCCTTTGCTCGGTCTCCATACCCGCGGGAGTCTCGATCGATCCGTAGCCGAGAGTACGGAAATGAGAACCACTGTATTCCACGACACCCCAGCCAACAATTGCCAATCCGGGGTCAATTCCCAATATGACCATTTCCGCCTCCTTAAAATATCTCAAATTACATTATACCACAAATCTCCCTTCAAGTCAAACAATTTTTTACAAATAATAATAAATAATAAAATTTTATATACTTTCATAAAATTTGTTTACAAATTTTCAATCCTGTGGTAAAATAGAATAATAACGGATAGGAAATCGGTGATTGTAATGGAATTTTTGAAATTCAGATTATATGATGTTGTGGAATTGAAAAAGCCGCATCCCTGCGGCAACAAGCTGTTTAAGATCATGCGTGTGGGCAGTGAGATGCGCCTGATCTGCCAAGGTTGCGGCAGAGATATGGTCATGGATCGGCTCAAGCTGGAAAAAGCAACAAAGAAGCTGTTTCCCGCTGAAGCGGAAGGTGGCTCCGATGATACGTAAATCCGAGACGAAGCATCCGTCACGTGCCATGCAAACGCTAAGATCCCTTCGCGGAAAGCTTGCAACCGTACAGGAAAAGCTGGGTTCCGCGCCAAGCTCCTATCTCGTTTTTTGCGCACTCGTTCCCGCGGTAATCATGTATCTGGTCTATCTTGCCATGGAGATCCATCCCTTTGGCAACGGATCCGTTCTTGTGCTTGACTTAAACGGACAATATGTATATTATCACGAAGCCCTCAGAAGCGCGCTGTACGGAGAGGGTAGCTTTCTGTATTCCTTTTCCCGAGCTCTTGGCGGCGAATTTATGGGCATATTTGCTTATTATCTGGCAAGCCCCTTATCTCTCTTAGTTGCCCTGTTTCCCCGTCATCGAATTCTGGAAGCACTACTGACGATCATTCTTTTAAAGGTAGCCCTTTGCGGGCTTTCCTTCGGGTTTTATCTGCACCGAAACACCCAACACCCCAATCGGGTAATTACCGTTGCCTTTTCTGCCATGTATGCACTGTGTGCCTATGCTGTGGTTTATCAAAACAACCTCATGTGGATCGATGCGCTGATCTGGCTTCCGATTCTGGTATATTCCATTGAGCAGCTGATCAAAAACCGTCGGTATAAGCTTTTTGTGATCTCACTTTCCATAAGCTTGATCAGCAATTATTATATCGGCTACATGATGTGCATTTTTACCGCGCTCTATTTCTTTTACTTTCTTCTGGCGCATCCAAAGGAGGAGACCAATCCACACAAGGAACGGCTGCACACCCTTTGCGCCCTTCTTCGGATCGCTCTGTTCTCCCTGATTGCTATCGCCATTTCGGCATTTGTGATTCTGGCGGCATACTATTCCCTCACCTTTGGAAAATCCGATTTTACCGATCCAAACTGGCATTTCCAAGCAAAATTCCAGTTCCTTGATCTGTTTACCAAGTTTTTGCCGGGAAGCTACGACAGTGTCAAACCGCAAGGCCTTCCCTACGTTTACTGCGGGCTCTTGACGATCATTCTGATTCCGATCTATTTCATGTCGCGACGGATCACTGCCAGAGAAAAGCTGGCTTCCTTTGCGCTGATCGCCGTATTGATCTTCAGCTTTATTGCAAGTCCGCTGGATCTGATATGGCACGGATTTCAAAATCCAAACTGGCTCAATTACCGTTATAGCTTTATGCTGTCATTTCTCCTTTTGGTTCTTGCCTACCGCGGATTTGGATCCCTCAGAGAAAACAGTTCAAAATTCCTGCTTGGTATCAGCGCCTTTATCATTCTTTTTGTTGCCTTTGCGGCAAAAATGGAATTTCCCACATACGCGGAATCCGAAGGAAAGCTTTTAGAATTGGAAACGGTCTGGCTGACCATTTTCGTTACCGTAGCCATTTTCGTACTGCTCTGTCTTCTGCTCAGGCAAAAGAACGCGCGAAAACGCGATAATCTGGCAGGAATCCTGGCGGCTGTCGTTTGTATCGAGCTGTTTTGCAGCAGTTTGACCTGCTTTATTCAGCTTGACGGCGAGGTTCTTTTCTCCTCGTACAGCGGCTACAACGGATATCTGGCAGGGATCCGCCCCGTGGTCGAGCAGGTACAGGAGCAGGACGACGGATTTTACCGCATGGAAAAGCTGAAGCACAGAAAATACAATGACAATCTTGCGCTTTCCATGAGAGGACTTTCCGGATCTACGTCCACACTGCATGCCGATTCCATCCGATTTTTGAACTACATGGGATATACCAAGTCGGATCGTAGCCATGTCGTTCTGTGAGCCAAGGAGTT
>JAZNVA010000074.1:0-9603 GCA_045592565.1 Eubacteriales bacterium
GAGCGTGGGAAGAATATTGGTATTCCTGACACAAAGAGTCGAAGAATCTTTTTGCCGAAGGCAAAATTCCACTCGCCTTCGGAGGTCGCAAGTCCCTTTGACGTTGACAGATAAGTTTGCTTCGCAGACAGATCCTTCGATCTGTTTGTGTACCGTTTCCCCCGCGTAGAATTCGGCTCAGGATGACAGACTTCGCGTTGCGAAGTCGTCACATACCTTCGGTTTGCGCGTTGTCACAAGCCTGCGGCTTGCGCATAACGGCGGGGTATTGCGTTCGGACAACTGCCCGAAACGAAAATCCCCCGTTCGTTTGGAACGGGGGGATTCGTTATTTTGATATAAAAATTAATTAGATTCTGACCTTTGCTGTGCCGTCCTCGCAGTATTCGATACGGTCGCCCTTGGAGTTGAGTCCGTCCATAAAGGCGAGAAATTCTTCCTTAGAGGCAAACTGCGGCTTGAATTCCGCAAGGATCTTTTTCGCGCGAGAGGCTCCGTCCTTCAGAAGCAGATAGAGCATGGTCAACTGCCACTTGGCGTTATCCACACACGCCACCACGGGATCCACCACCTCAAAGGTATTGCCGTGGAAGCCTCCGCGTACGCCCCCCGCGTAAGGCTGGACGGTGGGCATGATCATGGAAAGGTCACCCATATCGGTGCTGCCCGTGCTGTAGGTATCGTTGATCTTGAACTCGTGCTGAGGGATCGCCATCGGTGCCGCCTCGGCGCAGAGGTCGATCAGGGCGGGAGCGTTGTTCAGCGGAGAATAGCCGGGGATATCCACGATCTCTACGTTGGCGCCAAGGGAGAGCGCCGCACCCGTCAGCGCGCGGTTGATCTTTTGATTGTTTTTACAGATGGCATCGTAGGTCTTGCCGCGCACGTAGCTTTCCATTCTTACCTCCTCGGGGATCGCGTTGACGATACTGCCGCCCTTGGTAATAATGGGATGGAAGCGAACCAGGTCGGCATCCACAAAGGTCTCTCGAATCGCGTTTGCCGCGTTCATGCCGCAATTCGCCGCGTAGAGGGCGTTGATCCCGTTCTGAGGCGCGCCTCCCGCATGAGAGGCTTTTCCCTTATAAATGATATTCTTGACGATACAGCCGACAGAGCCCTGCTGCACGTAGTAGCCCCAGCCCGCGTGAGCCATAAAGGCAATATCCACGCCGTCAAAATAGCCTCGGCTGATGAATTCGGGCTTTCCGCCAAAATACTTGATTATGCCTTGCTCCTTTAGGGTGCGGCGGTATTCGATCTCCAGAAGCTCCTCCGCGGGAACAGCGCACAGTCGGATCCTTCCGCACAGCCCGTTCAAAATCTCGGGCTCCCTGAGGGCGGCGGCAATTCCCAAAAGCGTGGCGGATTGAATATGATGTCCGCAGGCGTGAACGGCGCCCTTGGTGGGCTCCGATTCGGGGTGGGAGGGGCAGAGAACCGAATCCATTTCACCGAGGATCAGTACCTCGGGACCCTCGCGCCCCGTATCGATCACGGTATAAAATCCCGGAATATCTCCCGCGCGGGTGAGCGTATATCCCAGCTCCTCGAATTTCTTTTCCAGATAGGCGGATGTCTCCCATTCCCGATAACCCGTTTCGGGGTGCTTCCAGATAAAGCGCTCGGCTTCCAAAATCATGTCGCTGTATTTCTCAACGGCGACCTTTATTTTTTTAACGTTTTCCATTTTATTTCCTTTCATTTTTGGAGAAATTGATCTGTTTTTATTATATCTTTTTTTGCGGGAAAAATCAAGGGTTTCCAAATCTTTTTAATATAGAAAATTTCGATAGACGGGGTCAAAAAACTTGACAAAACGAGAAATTTCATGTATAATAGTATAATTGGAATGAGTCTACCCATTTCTGGGTATAACGGATAAAAGGTAGGAACCGAATGGAAGAAAAAATCAAAAAAAATCGCCGTGTTTCCGATGAGGAGATGGCGCGGCAGAGGGAATATACAGCGCAAATTCGCGCGATCAACGACCGCCGTCTTGAGAAGGACGGGACACGTCCGCACGCCTTTGTGCTGACGCTTGGCTGTCAGCAGAATGAGGCGGACAGCGAGAAGCTGGCGGGCATGGCGACCGCCATGGGATATGAGATGACTGACCGTCCGGACGGGGCGAGTCTGATCATGGTAAATACCTGCGCGATTCGGGAGCATGCCGAGAAGCGTGCGCTGTCCTTGGTGGGGCAATACAAGCACCTGAAAGCAAAAAATCCGGAGCTGATCATCGTGATCTGCGGCTGTATGGTGGTACAGGAGCACCGTGTGGAGGAGATCAAGCACCGATATCCTTACGTGGATATTCTGCTCGGCACCTCGTCCATTCACCGCTTTCCGCAGCTTATGTTCGAAAAGCTGAGCCGTCGCAAGCGGATCTTTCACCCCGACGAAGGTGATTATCTGGTTGCCGAGGAGATCCCGATCCTCAGACAGAGTGACTACCGCGCTTGGGTTTCCGTGATGTACGGCTGCAATAATTTCTGCTCCTACTGCATCGTTCCCTACGTTCGGGGACGGGAGAGAAGCCGCGACAAGGACGAGATCCTTCGCGAGGTTCGGGAGCTGGTAGCGCGTGGCTATAAAGACATTACACTGCTTGGGCAGAACGTAAACTCCTACGGTAAGGACAGCGGAGCGGAGTATGATTTTGCCGATCTTCTCCGTGAGCTGGACGGGATCGAGGGAGAGTATCTGTTGCACTTCATGACAAGCCATCCGAAGGACGCCACGAAGAAGCTCATTGACGTGATGGCAAGTGCCCGTCACGTGGCGCGGCATTTTCATCTGCCGATGCAGTCGGGAAGCGACCGCGTCTTGAAGGCGATGAACCGCCGCTACGATTTCAAAAAATATATCGGGATCGTGGACTATATTCGGGAGAAAATGCCCGATGCGGTGATCACCTCGGATATCATCGTCGGATTCCCCGGGGAGACCGAGGAGGAATTCACGGATACCCTGAATGCGCTGGAGCGGGCAAGATTCGATATGATCTATTCCTTCATTTATTCGCCCAGAAAGGGAACGCCCGCGGCGGAAATGGACTGTCAGATCGACGCCGCTGTCAAGGGCGAGCGCTTTGAGCGTTTGCTGGCGGTACAAAACGAGATCTCACGCGCTTCCAATCAGCCGTTGGTTGACATGACGGTACGTGTGCTGTGCGACGGCGTGAGTAAAAACAACGCCGAGGTATTCAGCGGAAGGACCGAAGGCGGAAAGATCGTATTCTTTGATGGAAACGAAAAGGATACGGGAAAATTTATCAACGTACGGATCGAACGCGCGGAGCCATTCGCGCTTTACGGAACAAAAGAAGAAAGGGAATAAAACAATGGAAAATGCAACGATTTTTGACCTTGCCGCGGCTCTTGGCAAGGCGCTGAAGGAAGATGATAAGCTGATTCGTCTGGAGAATGCCAAGAAGGCGTATGAGTCGGACGGAGATCTGCAGAAAATGATGGTGGAATACGAGGTCCAGCAGAAGGCTCTCCAGGGAGAGATTACCCGCGAGGAGAGAGATACGCTCTTTATCGATACCATTCAGAAGCGGATCAATCAGCTTTATGAGCAGATCATGGCGCATCCCGTATTTCTGGAGCTGAACGAGGCGCAAGCCGAGGTGAACGAGCTGATGAATGCCGTGAACAATACCATTACCTTCCACATTACGGGAGAGATGCCCTCTTGCACTCACGACTGTTCTACCTGCGGCGGAGGCTGCGCCCACTGATTCTGAAAACGATATAGACGGAGGATCGAAGCTATGACTCCGATGATGGAGCAATATTTCGAGATCAAAAATCAATATAAGGACTATTTGCTGTTCTACCGTCTGGGAGACTTTTACGAGATGTTCTTTGACGACGCTGTTCTGGCGTCGCGGGAGCTGGAGCTGACTCTCACGGGACGGGATTGCGGAGAAGCGGAGCGCGCCCCCATGTGCGGCGTCCCCTTCCACAGCGCGGAGGGGTATATCGGCAGACTCATCGAAAAGGGCTATAAGGTAGCCATTTGTGAGCAGACCGAGGATCCCGCACAGGCAAAGGGCTTGGTGCGTCGAGAGGTGATCCGCGTGGTTACCCCGGGAACGCTGATCGAGACTAATCTGCTCTCCGAGAAGAAAAATAATTATCTCTGCTCAATTTATCTCAATGAATTTGAGTGCGGTGTTGCTTTTGCTGACGTATCCACAGGACAGGTCTTTTCTACCGCCTTTGGCGGAGATCAGCTGGACGGAAAGCTTCGCAACGAGCTGGGGACCTATTGTCCCAGCGAGGTTATTGTCAATCTGAGCGATAAAAAGCTGGGAGAGACGGCGGAGTTCATTCGGGGCAGGATCGGCGCGATGCTGACGCACAACCGTCCCACGGAATTTGAATACGATACGGCAGTGAGCGCGGCGTTTTCGCAATTTGCGGGACAGCTGAAGGACGAGGAGCGGGACAACAAGCCCCTCATCTGCGCGCTTGGCGGTCTGCTTTCCTATATCCGTGAAACACAAAAGAGCGATATCTCCTATATCAAGGATCTGACGGTTTATTCCGAGGGGCAGTTCATGGAGCTGGACATCAATACCAGACGGAATCTGGAGCTGACAGAGACCATGCGAACCAAGGAGAAGAAGGGCTCTTTGCTTTGGGTATTGGATAAGACGAGAACCGCGGCGGGCGCCAGATTGCTCCGTCAGTGGGTGGAGCATCCGCTTCTGAGTGTAGGCGGGATCACCCGCAGACAGAACGCGGTCGAGGAGCTTTTTGGAAACTATATGCTTCGGGAGGAAGCGGGCGCGCTTCTGGAGAACGTGTTGGATCTGGAGCGGTTGGTGACGAAGATCGTTTTTGGTACTGCCAACGGAAAGGATCTGCGCGCTGTAGCGGCAACCATTTCCATTCTGCCCGAGTTGAAGCGCCTGATCTCCTCTTGTACCTCTGACGAGCTGTCGGATATCGGCAGAGAGCTGGAAACGCTGGATGACATCTTTGATCGGATCGATACTGCGATCTGTGAAAATCCCCCCTTCTCCGTGCGGGAGGGAGGCATGATCGCCGACGGCTTCCATGCGGATGTGGACTATCTCCGTTCCGTGATGAAGGACGGAAAGGGATGGATCGAGAAGATCGCTAACGAAGAAAAAGAAAAAACGGGCATCAAGACACTGAAGATCGGCTACAACAAGGTGTTCGGATATTATATCGAGGTGTCCAAATCCTTCATGGATTCGGTTCCCGACAGCTATATCCGAAAGCAGACGCTTGCCAACTGCGAGCGGTACATCACCCAAGAGTTGAAGGACATGGAGTCTACTATTCTCGGTGCTGCGGACAAGGTCTGCGCACTGGAGTACGAGCTGTTTTGCCAGGTGCGCGGATACGTTTCCGACAACAGCGCCAGAATCCAGAAGGCGGCGGCACTTATGGCAAAGCTGGACGTGTATCTGAGTCTTGCCACCGTGGCGGCGAAAAATCATTATATCCGCCCCGAGGTGGATCAAAGCACCTTGATCCATATCAAGGACGGCAGACATCCCGTGGTGGAGCAGTTTGTCAAGGACACCTATTTTGTGCCCAATGATACCGAGCTGGATACCGACCGCAATCGGCTGATGCTGATTACAGGTCCCAATATGGCGGGTAAATCTACTTATATGAGACAGATCGCTATTATCACTGTGATGGCGCAGATCGGTTCCTTTGTCCCTGCCAAGGATGCGCGGATCGGTATTGTGGATAAGCTCTTTACCCGCGTGGGCGCTTCCGACGATCTGGCATCGGGACAGTCAACCTTTATGCTGGAGATGAACGAGGTGGCGTATATTTTGCGGAACGCTACCCGAAAGAGCCTGATTATTTACGACGAGGTGGGCAGAGGAACCTCTACCTTTGACGGTATGAGCATCGCTCGCGCCATCATTGAATACACCAACAGCCGAAAGATCGGTGCGAAGACTCTGTTTGCCACACACTATCACGAGCTGACCGTGATGGAGGAGGAGATGGAGGGGATCGTCAACTATAACATTGCCGCGAAAAAGCGAGGGGATAATATTACCTTCCTGCGCAAGATCGTACGCGGCTCTACCGATGACAGCTACGGAATCGAGGTGGCAAAGCTGGCGGGACTGCCCAATGAGGTGATCCGCCGTGCCAAGGAGGTTCTTGCCACGGTAGAAAAGACCGCACGCGCTCTCACTACCTCGGATGCGAAGGCGGAGGAGCGGGATGAGAGCTTGATTACCTTCGATGACTGTGTGAACGAGCAGGTGATCGAAGAGTTGAAGGCGGTGGACATCAATACGCTGTCTCCCTATGAGGCAATGAGCTTCTTATTTAACCTTCAGAAGCGGATCAAATAAGCAGAACTTTTTGATATCAAATGAATTGGAAAGGAGATCGGAATGGGAAAAATCAACGTACTGTCCTTTGCCGTGGCGAATCTGATCGCGGCGGGAGAGGTGGTGGACCGTCCTTCCTCGGTCATTAAGGAGCTGTTGGAAAATGCCATTGACTCGGGAGCTGACCGTATTACCGTTGAAATTCAGAACGGCGGTGTGACCTATATGCGTGTGGCAGATAACGGATGCGGCATGGAGCCGGAGGATCTTCCGGTCGCCATACGACGCCACGCTACCAGTAAGATCAAGGATGCCTCGGATCTGGAGGGGATCCTCACTCTCGGATTCCGCGGTGAGGCGCTTGCCGCCATCGCATCGGTATCCGATCTTCGGATCATTTCCAAGACGAAGTCCGCCCTCGCAGGATCTATGCTGGAGGCAAAAGGTGGCAACATTATGGGGGTGAGTGAGCGAGCATGCTCGGATGGAACCACCGTGATCGTGGAAAACCTGTTCGCTAATGTTCCCGCGCGGCGGAAATTCCTCAAAAAGGACGTAACCGAAGCCATGGCGGTCTGTGCCTTGGTGGAGAAGATCGCCCTTTCCAAGCCTGAAATTGCCTTCCGTCTGATCATTGATGGAAATATTCGTCTGGAAACCGTCGGGGACGGAAATTTGAAGAATACCGTTTACTCCGTGTTCGGCAGGGAATTTGCGTCAAAGCTGTTGCCGGTTCAGCTGACGGTGGATGGGATCGAGGTCAGCGGATTTGTTGGTCGCTCCGACAATGTGCGCGCCAACCGAAATTATCAGAATTTCTTTATCAACGGACGGTATGTCAAGAGCAAGACCGCCATGGCGGCGCTGGAACAGGCGTACACATCCTATATTCCCCCTGAAAAATTCCCGTGCTGTGTGCTGTTTCTGAAGATCTCCCCCTCGGCGGTAGACGTAAACGTGCACCCCGCCAAGCTGGAGGTGAAATTCTCCAATGAAAAGCCCGTATTTGAGGCGATCTATTATGCCGTACGGAATGCGCTGGAATCCAACGTCTCCCGTCCCGATATTCGCCTAAGCACGGCGGAGAAACGCCCCAACCGTATCGAAGAAAAGCTCTCCGACTCTCAAACGCCCATCGAAAACGAAAGGGTGGAGTCGGTCAGCAGAAGACAGCTCAAGGCGGAACTCTCCACGCCGAGCCAACCTCAGCCCCCCAAAAACGACGAACCTGTCAAGACGGGCGGATTTGCCCACATGAGCGCGACGGATTACGTCAACCAATATTTGAGAAATACTCCAAAGCAGGAGAAAATGGGGACAGAGGGATCGGTCAAGCCGAGCGCACCTTCCGCCTCGGAAAAGAAATCGGTTGCGGCGACAGCGCCCATCAACGAGGAGACCCAAACTCCTGCCGAGGCGCAGAAGACACCAAAGGAGCAGGAGATTTCCCCACAACCCGAGAAGAAGATCAAAAGCTACCGTATTATCGGGGAAGCGTTCCATGCGTATATTCTCGTGGAGGTGGAGGACAAGCTGCTGGTGATCGACCAGCATGCCGCACACGAGAGAATTTTATTTGAACAGCTCAGGGCAGGCATGCGGGAGGAAAACAAGGTGTCGCAAATGCTGATGCTGCCCCTTGAGGTAATGCTGACCACCGACGAGATACAAGCCATTTCCGATTACCGACGGGAGATCGAGGCGGTAGGCTTTGAATTCACCACGGGAAAATATACCGTCAGCGTAACGGCGATACCCGAGGGGATTGCCACCGAGGCGGTGTCAGATATGCTGGCGGTGATCGCGGAGCGAGTCAAGAGCAACACCGGATCGGCAAAGCTGACACGGGATATCCTGTTTGAAAAAGCGCTGTACCAGGCGTCCTGCAAAGCGGCGATCAAGGCGGGAAGAGCATATCCCGCAGGACACATTGAGTGGGTGGTCTCCAAGCTCATGGAGTTGGAGGATATTACGGTTTGTCCTCACGGACGCCCCGTTGCGATGGAGCTTTCCAAGAAAAATCTGGATCACCAGTTTGAAAGAACGTAAGTAAGAAAAAAGAGGAATATGATGTTTGAAATTTTAACGACAGACGGTCGCGCAAGACGCGGCGTGTTACATACGGTACACGGAGACATCCAGACACCGGTATTTATGAACGTGGGAACCTGCGCGGCGATCAAGGGTGGCGTTTCCAGCAGAGAGCTGATCGATCTGGATTGTCAGGTTGAACTTTCCAATACCTATCATTTGCATCTCCGACCGGGTGACAAGCTGATCCACGAGATGGGCGGCTTGCACAAGTTTATGAATTGGGAAAGACCGATTCTCACCGACAGCGGCGGATTTCAGGTATTTTCTCTGTCGCAACTGCGTAAAATAACCGAGGAGGGGGTTCGGTTTGCTTCCCATATCGATGGAAAGCGGATCTTTATGGGACCGGAGGAAAGTATGCAGATTCAGTCCCACCTCGCCTCCACGATCGCCATGGCGTTTGACGAGTGCGTGGAAAATCCCGCACCCTATAATTACGTAAAGGATTCCTGTGCCAGAACGGCAAGGTGGCTGGTTCGTTGTAAGAACGAAATGGACAGGCTCAATTCCTTGCCCGAGACCATCAACAAGAATCAGCTTTTGTTCGGAATCAATCAGGGCGGTACGTATGAGGATCTTCGAATCGCTCATATGCAGGAGATCGCCGAGCTGGATCTGGCGGGCTACGCCATCGGCGGACTTGCTGTGGGAGAAGCGACGGAGGAGATGTACCGTATCATTGACGCGGTAGAGCCCCATATGCCCAAGAATAAGCCCAGATATCTGATGGGCGTGGGAACGCCCTGTAACATTCTGGAGGCGGTTCATATGGGTGTGGATTTCTTCGATTGTGTCATGCCCAGCCGAAATGCCCGTCACGGAAATCTCTTTACCTGGCATGGAAAGATGAATCTGCTGAATGAGAAATACGCAAAGGATCCGCGTCCCTTTGATGAGAACTGCGGATGCCCCGCGTGCCGTCATTACAGCCGCTCCTACGTCAGACACTTGATCAAGGCAAAGGAATCCCTTGGTATGCGTCTTGCCGTAGCACACAATCTATATTTCTATAACAATCTGACACGAGAGATCCGCAAGGCGCTGGACGGCGGATATTTTGAAAGCTTTTATCAGAAATACAGAAATATTCTTGGTGAGAGAAGCCAAAGCTGACGTGAGGAGAGCCTCATGATCAAGCAACAACTTTTGGAAGAATTGATTTC
>JAZNVA010000075.1:0-5052 GCA_045592565.1 Eubacteriales bacterium
ACTCGCTATCGGAGGTCGTAATTCCCCCTGTCGTTTGCAAAGAAGTCTGCTTCGCAGACAGATCCTTCGGTCTGTTTGTGTACCGTTCCCCCCGCATAGAACTCGGCTCAGGATGACAGACTTCGCGTTGCGAAGTCGTCACAAACCTGCGGTTTGCGCACTGTCACAAACCTTCGGTTTGCGCATGACGAAGATCGGAGGAGGATCATTTTGAACAAAAAATAAAAACGACCGATCACGCAACGGTGAGAAAGGTCGTCTTATTTTATTCCATCTGTCAAAACCGTTAAAAGGTTTTGAAGGGGCAAACGGGGGAACTTTTTCCAAAAGCTCCCCCTGATACCGCGTCCTCGCGTCTTATTTCGCGATCATCATTTTCAGCGTCTCGATCTCCTGACGCAGCGCTTCGTTTTCGGTCTCCAGCTCCTCTACTGCCGTTTCGGCGTAGGCGAGCTTGGTTTCCAGCGCCTTGATCCTTCTGTTGCCCTTGATCCGCTCGGAGCAATAGTCCAGCGCGCAGAGCAGCGCCGCCTCGCTCTTGGGGCAGTACGCGCCGCCCATGATCTCCCGCATTTTGCGGTCTACCAGCCCCACCAGCGCCTCTACCGCCTCGGGGGATTCGTCCGATACCACGTTCATTTGCACGTCCGCGATGGTGATTGTGTACTTTTGCTTCATAAAAACCTCCGAAAAACCGTGAAAACTCCTCCTTTTTTCGTCCTCGGTACTTGAAAAACCGAAAAAAAGAGTGTATAATATACCATGATTATATTATAATACAAAACCCGCCGTTTGGAAAGGGGTTTTGTAAATTTTTTCAGAAAGAACGGAAGTATTACGCATGAGCTATTTCAGAGACAGTCGAAGGATCGTGGTCAAGCTGGGTACCTCAACCCTGACACATAATACGGGACACCTGAATCTTCGCCGCATCGAGACGCTGGTGAAGGTGCTGTCCGATATGCAGAATTCGGGCATACAGGTCATTCTGGTATCCTCTGGCGCGGTGAGCGCGGGAGTCGCCAAGGTGGGCTTTGGACAAAAGCCTACGGCAATGGCGGATAAGCAGGCGATGGCTGCCATCGGGCAGAGCGAGCTGATGAAGCTGTACGACCGTCTGTTCTCCGATTACGGTCACACCGTAGCGCAGATCCTGATGACCAAGGATATTCTGGCAAATCCCGAACGGCGGGCGGCGGCGGAGAACACCTTTAACCGTCTGCTGGAGATGCGGTGTATTCCCATCGTGAACGAAAACGACCCCGTTTCCACCGACGAGCTGACCAAGTTCGGCGGAAACGATATTCTGTCCGCTTACGTGGCGCAGTTCTGCCGCGCCGACCTGCTTCTGAATCTGTCCGACGTGGACGGTCTGTACGACTCCGATCCCAGAAGCAATCCCGACGCCAAGCTCATCAGCCGTGTGGACGACATTGACGCCATTTACGGCAGCGCGGGCGGGGCGGGGACCGACCGAGGAACGGGAGGCATGATCGCCAAGCTCCAAGCGGCAAAGATCGTCACCGAGTCGGGGATCCCCATGGTCATTCTCAACGGACATGATCCCGAGATCCTTTATACCCTTTTGGACGGCGGACACGTGGGAACCTATTTCGCCGCGAAGCAGGCATGACGAAAAAGCAGAAAAAGGAGCGCATGGCGGCGATCGTCGCGGCGCTGGAGGAGATCTATCCCGATGCGCTTTGCGCGCTGGAATATGAGGGTGAGCCCTGGAAGCTTCTGGTGATGGCGCGGCTGTCCGCCCAATGCACCGATGCGCGGGTGAATCTGGTGAGTCGGGAGCTGTTCGGGGAATTTCCCACTCTCTCCGCCCTTGCCGACGCGCCCCTTGAGCGGATCGAGGCGCTGGTGCGCCCTTGCGGTCTGTTCCGTACCAAGGCGCAGAGCATCAAGGAGGCGTGTATTCTCCTGCGGGACAGACACGGCGGGCGCGTTCCCGATACCATGGAGGAGCTGTTGGCGCTTCCCGGTGTGGGACGGAAGATCGCCAATCTGCTTCTGGGGGATATTTACGGGAAGCCCGCGGTGGTGACCGATACACATTGCATCCGCATTTGCGGACGGTTCGGAATGTACCCTGCGGCGCTCAAGGAGCCCCATAAGGTGGAAAAGATCCTGGTGGAGCTGATCGAGCCTCAAGCCCAATCGGATTTCTGCCATCGGATCGTTCAGTTTGGCAGAGACACCTGCACGGCGCGCTCTCCCAAGTGCGGCGAGTGTCCCCTGCGGGAGCTATGCGCCTTCGGAATCGAAAACGCATCAAAATTCCATTGATTTCGGAAATTTTTTATGACAGTCGGACGATACTAATATCATTACTTTGCAAACGGAGGATACAGCGATGTATAGAATCGGAGTGGATCTGGGCGGCACGAATATTGCCGTCGGTTTGGTTGACGAGTCCATGAGACTGGTCGGAAAGATCAGCGCGCCCACGCGGGCGGAGCGTCCCGCGGAGGAGATCGCGGCGGACATTGCCGCGCTTTGCCGTAAGATCTGCGGAGAGCATGGGATCGAAATAAAGGAGATCGCCTCGGTGGGCGTTGCCGCTCCCGGAACGGTGGATACCGCGGCGGGTGTGGTGAAATATGCCAACAATCTGCCCTTCCATCACTTTCCCCTTGCCGAGCTTCTCCAAAAGGATCTGGGGATCGCGTCCGTAAAGGTCGCCAACGACGCCGACGCGGCGGCGTGGGGAGAGGCGATGGCGGGCGCTGCCAAGGGAACGAAAAACAGCGTGATGGTCACTCTCGGCACGGGAGTTGGCGGCGGGATCGTGGTGAACGGTCAGCTCTTCAGCGGTGCCTTTGGCGGCGGCGCGGAGCTGGGACATCTGGTGATCGAGGTGGACGGAGAGCCCTGCACCTGCGGCAGACGTGGCTGCTGGGAGGTCTATTCCTCGGCAACGGCGCTGATCCGCATGACGAAGGAAAAAATCGAGGAGTGCCGCGCGGCAGGTCGAGATACCTCTATGGCAAACGCGCCTCGCGTGTCGGGCAGGACCGCCTGCGACGGAATGCGCGCGGGAGATGCCGCGGCGAAGGAGGTCTATGACCGATATATCAAATATCTGGCAAGCGGGATCACCTCGATGATCAATATTTTCCAGCCCGAGGTCATTTCTCTAGGCGGTGGTATTTCGGGCGAGGGACAGTCCCTCATTGACGCCCTTCAGCCCTTGGTCGCCGCGGAGGTATACGGCGGAGCGGAGGCGCTGAGGACCGAGATCCGCATTGCCGAGCTGGGCAACGACGCGGGGATCATCGGAGGCGCCCTGCTGGCGTAGCTCGGGAAAAACGGGGAAGGAGTAGCTTCACTCCCCTCCCTTGAATATGGAATTTTACGACGAAACAAAAGGAGACGCATATGAGTGATTATCAAGTGCCGGATAAACGAATGATGGGGAGCGATACGGTCACCGAGACCGACGTTCGGTATTACGATCCCTTAAAGGAAACTGCGTTTGACCTTTACGGCTTCTGTAACCCCTACGGGCTTGGACGGTATCAGCGTCTTCCCGATGAGATCGGAGAAAACGTGAACAAGGGCGTACAGAAGCTCTACCGCAATACGGCGGGAGGACGGATCCGCTTTTCCACCGACTCCGATTACGTCATCGTGCGAGTGGAGCTCGCTCATACCATGCGCGCCTATCATATGACACAGACAGGCTCTCGCGGCTTTGATCTGTTCGAGGACGATCCCGACGGCGGACGGTCGATCTTTCAGGGTGTGCTTTGCTGCTCGGGCGCCGATCATATCGACGGCTATATCGCCATAAAGAGGTTTAAGACGAGGAAGCTCCGTTATCTGACGCTGAACTTTCCTCTTTACAGCGACGTGACCGCCTTAGAGATCGGTCTTCAGGAGGGCGCGACGCTTGGCGGCGGACTTCACTACCGCAATACGCTTCCCGTGGTCTTCGCGGGCAGCTCCATCACCCAAGGCGGCTGCGCCAGCCGTCCCGGTAACTGCTATCAGAATATGATCGCCCGTCGGCTGGATCTCGACTATCTCAATCTGGGCTTTTCGGGAAGCTTTAAGGCGGAGGATCTGATCGTGGACTATATGGCAACGCTTCCCATGAGCGTCTTTGTTTCCGACTACGACCACAACGCCCCTACGGTGGAGCATCTGAAAAATACCCATCTTCCCATGTACCGAAGAATTCGGGAAAGGAATCCCGATCTGCCCTACGTGATGATCTCCCGTCCCGATTTCGCGCACAACGTCGCCGATTCCGTCGCGCGCCGCAACGTGGTCCTCGATACCTACCGCTACGCGCTGGAGCAGGGGGACCGGAACGTGTATTACATTGACGGAGAGAGCTTTTTCGCGGGAGAATGGGAGGAGTGCTGTACCGTGGACGGTGTCCATCCCAACGATCTGGGCTTCCGCTTTATGGCGGAGAAGATCGCAAATATCCTATCCAAGCTCAGGATCCGATAAAAAATTTTCCACGAGATCAATTTTTTTTGAAAAAACCACTGTACAAAAGTCAAAAAAAGTGATAAAATAATAAACGGAAGCTGATTCTATCAAATGAAGGAGATCAAAGGAATGAAAAAGGTTTACGCAGGAAAAACCAAGGACGTTTACGCGCTGGACAACGGCAACGTGCTGCTGAAGTTTAAGGACGATTGCACGGGTAAGGACGGCGTTTTTGATCCCGGTGAGAATACCGTGGGTCTGACCATCGAGGGCATCGGAAAGGCAAATCTGCAGACCTCGATCCGTTATTTTGAGCTGCTGAAGAAGGCGGGCATCAAGACCCACTACGTCAGCGCAAACATCGAGGACGCGACCATGGAGGTTCTCCCCGCAGAGTGCTTCGGTAAGGAGCTGGGCGGCGGCGGACTGGAGGTCATTTGCCGTCTGGTGGCTACGGGTAGCTTTGTACGCCGTTACGGTGAATACATCAAGGACGGTACCCCTCTGGAGGGCGGATACGTAGAGTGTACCTTCAAGAATGACGCCAAGGGCGATCCGCTGGTAACCGGCGAGGGACTGGTAGCGCTGAAGGTCATGACC
>JAZNVA010000076.1:0-18719 GCA_045592565.1 Eubacteriales bacterium
AGTAGAGGAGAGAAAATACTCTCCTCTACAAAAAGTGCTAAAAATCAGTCATATTATGTGACAGAGCCTTAGAAAGCACTGACTTAATTAAAGACAGCAAAGTTTTGCCGAAAGTAACGCAAAGGCACTTTTGACATTGGCATGTAAAAAGACAATTTGCTTACCTTCCGGGAGGTAGAAAAAAGCCTTCCTTGTGTAAAGGGAGGTGGCACGCTTAGCGTGACGGAGGGATTGTAAAAGATTAGATTTGCGTTAAAACAATCCCTCAGTCGCTTCGCGACAGCTCCCTTTACACAAGGGAGCCTTGGGTTCGTACCAACTTATTTGCTTGCAAACAGACAAAAATTTGGTTGTGGTCTTTAATTAAGGCATACGAAAAAAAGAAAAAGGACAGAAAACATTAAGCGTTTTCTGTCCTTTTTTTTCGTAGGGGCAGTTTATGGATTGGCGTATTCCCGTGCCAGCTTCTCAAAGGCGGGCAGGGCATTTTTGACGCGGTCATAGTCCACACAGTACGCGATGCGCACGTAGCCAATCACACCGAAATCGTCGCAGGGAACCACAAGGATCTCGTGCTTCTTTGCTCTCTCGTAGAATTCAAAGGCGTCGCCCGAGGGGGATTTCACAAAGAGATAGAAGGCGCCGTCCGGCTTGACACACTCATAGCCGTAGGCAGTGAGACTGTCATACAGCAGATCGCGGTTCTTCCGATAGGCATTCACATTCACCGCCGCATCCAGACATTCGGCGATCACCTGCTGGAATAAGCTGGGAGCGCACACGTACCCCAAGGAGCGTCCCGCGCCGCAGATGGCGAGATAGACGTTTTGTCCGTCCTCCATGTCGGGGCAGACCGCAATATAGCCGATGCGCTCTCCGGGGAGGGAGAGGGACTTGGAATAAGAATAGCAAACGAGGGTGTTTGCGTAGTAGCTCATCAGATAGGGCACCGTTACGTCGGTGTAGACCAGCTCCCGATAGGGCTCGTCGGCAATGAGGTAGATCGGGTGCCCGTATTCCTCGGACTTCCGTTTCAGCACCGCGCAAAGAGAACGGATCGTCTCCTCGGTGTAGACCACGCCGCAGGGGTTGTTGGGAGAGTTGACGATCCCCGCCTTGGTTCTTGGGGTGATCTTGCTCTCCAGATCTGCCACGTCGATCTGGAAGGTCCTTTCGGTGGGCTGACTGATGACCACCTTGCCGCCCGCGTTTTCAATAAAGACACGGTACTCGGTAAAGAATGGGGCAAATACCACACATTCGTCCTCCGCACCGTCCTCCATCAGCGCCCGCAGGCAGATGGAAAGGGAAGCTGCCGCGCCGCAGGTCATGTAAATGAGGTTGGGGGAGATCTCCACGCCGAAGCGTTCTCCGAGCTGAGAGGCGATCTTGGCGCGTACACCCGCGTCTCCCTGTGCCGAGGTGTAGCCGTGGAGCAGGGTAGATTCCTTTTCGGTGAGCAAACGGGCGATCGCCTCGTTCACCGCCGAGGGAGCGGGAACACTGGGGTTACCCAGACTGAAATCAAAGACGTTCTCAGCGCCGATCTGAGCGCCTCTCGTTTTGCTGTATTCAAAAATTTCTCTGATGATCGAGCGCTTGCTTCCCAGCCCGAACATTGCTTTGTTATAAGACATGATATCACCTAAATTCCGAGGAGTGTCCCGGCGTTCCGCCCAAGGATCCTCTCCTCTGTTGTTTTGTCCTGTATGAAGGCGCGTAAGCGTTCCACACTTTGTTTCATATCACTCCAAGGGGAATCGGAGCCGAATAGGATCCGCTCCGCCCCGTGGGCAGAAACGATTTTTAAAAAGCTTTCTCTGTCCATATGCATCAGGGCATAGGAGGTATCGAACCATACGTTCTCACCGCTCAAATACTCGATCACCTCATGGGGGCATTCGTTTCCTCCCATGTGCGCCAGCACCAGCTTGGCATGGGGGACCTTGCGGATCAGCTCCTTTGCCAGATGGGGAGGACAGCGCAGAAGACGGTCGGGATATGCCACGTCGGAACCCGCGTGGGCGACCACGATCAGATCGTATTCCCACGCGCACTCCAGGATCCGTACGTAGGACGCGTCATGAATGAAGGTGTCCTGATATTCGGGGTGGATCTTGACACCGAGAAAGCCCTGCTCCCGAAGCCACTTCATTTTCGCGTCAATGTTCTCGCAGGCGGGGTGGATCCCGCCAAAGGAGATCAGACGGCGTCCGACCGTAGAAAAACGGTCATTGATCTCCGCGGCATAGCGATTGACACTCTCAAATTGCGTTGGCTTGGTCAGAACGGGAAGGGTGACCGATACGTCAATTCCCGCCTGTTCCATTTGGGAAAGAAGTCCCGCAACCGATCCGTCGGAGAAAGCGGGGATTCCGCCCTTTTCGGCAAGCATGGCAATCGTTTTTTGCGCCATGTGGTCGGGGAAAATATGGGTATGAAAATCAATGATCATGGCGTTCTTAGCCGATCAGAGCTTGGAAAGATCCTCACAGGAGAGGGTGGTGATTTCGCTTTCCGCCAGAATGGAGTCCACGCGGTTTACGTCGGATGCCTTGAGCACCACGTACGCCTGATCGGTATCCACGGACAAGCCGTACATATACTCAATGTTCACGCCCCGCTCGTCGATGACCTTCAAAAGCTCCTGAAGAGAGCCGACCTTGTGGGGGATCTTGATGATGGAAACGTCGGAGAGCAGAGAGGAAAAACCATTTGCGGTCAGCATTTCCTTGCCCTTGGCAGCGTCGCTGACGATGAGGCGGAGCAGGCCGAACTCGGTGGTGTCGGCAAGGCTCATGGAGAGGATATTCACGTCCCCCTGTTTGAGGACGCTCAGTACCTCGGAGAGACGTCCCGCTCTGTTTTCAATGAATACGGTTAATTGTTTTGCAAACATATCTCATTCCTCCTAAAAAATCAATATAGCTTTCGACGGTCGATGACGTGAACAGCCTTTCCTTCACTGCGAAGGAGAGTCTGGGGCTCGACCAGCTTGATCTTAGCGTTGATACCGAGGGCTTGCTGGATCGCGTGCGCGATCTTCTTGTTCAGCGCTTCCAGCGCGCGGATCTCGTCAGTATAATACTTGGGATCTACCTCAACCTGAACCTCTAAGGTATCCAGATTGTTGACACGGTCGACGATCATCATGTAGTGAGGCGTTACCTCCTCGACCTCTACCAAGGCAGCCTCGATCTGGCTGGGGAAGACGTTGACGCCGCGAATGATCAGCATGTCGTCCACACGTCCCTTGAAACGGGAGAGACGGGCGCTGGTTCTGCCGCATTCGCAGGTGCTGTGATCCAGCGAGGTCAGGTCCTTGGTGCGGTAACGGATCATGGGAATGCCCTCCTTGGTCAGCGTGGTGAAGGCAAGCTCGCCCGTCACGCCGTCGGCAACGGGAGACAGGGTTTTGGGGTCCAGAACCCCAGGGAAAAAGTGATCCTCGCAGACGTGCAGACCGCGGTGGAACTCACAGTCACAAGCCACACCGGGGCCCATGATCTCGCTCAAGCCGTAAATATCGTGTGCCTTGATGTTCAGCTTCTGCTCGATCTCGTTCCGCATCTTCTCGGTCCATGGCTCGGCGCCGCAGATGGCAGCGCGAAGCTTGATCCGATCCAACAGCCCCTCTTGGGCAAGAACCTCGGAGATATGGAGCAGATACGAGGGGGTACAAGCGATCGCCGTAGCGCCGAAGTCCACCATCATGGTGGTCAGCTTCTTGGAGTTGCCCGTGCTCATGGGAACCACAGTAGCGCCGATCTTCTCCGCACCGCCGTGAGCGCCCAGACCGCCCGTAAAAAGTCCGTAGCCGTAAGCAATCTGAATGATGTCGTCCTTGCTGATCCCCGCCATGGAGAAGCAACGCGCCACACATTCCGCCCAAATGTCCAGATCCTTGCGAGTGTATCCTACCACGGTTGCTTTTCCCGTGGTTCCGCTGGACGCGTGGATACGGACGATCTCAGAGTTGGGAACAGCAAAGAGCCCGAAGGGATAATTGTCTCTCAGGTCATCCTTAGTGGTGAAGGGAAGCTTTACGATGTCCTCAATGCTTTTGATGTCGGAGGGCATCAGATCGACCGCCTGCATCTTTTTGCGGTAGAACTCCACGTTGTGGTAAACGTAGTCCACCAGCTTGCAAAGACGCTTTCCCTGCAGAGCCATCATTTCGTCTCTGCTCATACATTCCTTTGTTTCATTCCAGATCATATGCGAAGGATCTCCTTTCAGGCCTTTTCGTAGCCTCGCAAAAAGGCGGCGCGGTTGATCTCTACGGTCTTGGGGGGAACGGTGCTTGCCACGGTATCCAGCCAAAGCTCGCGCTCAAAGCCGATATGCTTTGCGGCAAAGCCCAGGACCACGGAGTTGAGGACCTTGGCGTTTTTCAGCTCAAGGGCGATGGACTGGGCGTCGATGGAAAAGACGGGGTGCGCCTCACCGAGGGACTCAATGATATTCTGAGGATATTCCGCGGCGCCGATTACCACAGTCATGGGATCGATGCGGCAGTCGTTGACCACCAGCACGCCGTCCTTCTTGAGAAAGTGGGCGTACCGAAGGGCTTCCAGACGCTCAAACGCGATGATCACGTCTGCCTGACCTTCCTCAACCACGGGCTCGCTGACCTGCTCGCCGAAACGGACGAAGGTGACCACGCTTCCACCTCTCTGCGCCATGCCGTGAACCTCGGAGATCTTCACGTCATAGCCCGCACTCAGGGCTGCTTTTCCGATAATTCTGCTGGTGAGAAGGGTACCCTGACCGCCTACACCAACGATCATAATATTTTTTGTCATCATTCTGTCACCACCGTTTCGATCGCGTTGAACTTGCAATAGTTTTGACACAGACCGCAGCCGTTGCACATGGTGGGATCGATCTTCATTTTGCCGTCCTCACCGCGGGTGATGGCGGGGCAACCGATCTTCATGCACATGCCGCACTTCCGACAAAGGTCGGAATTGACCTTACACTTGTTTGGGAATTTCTGTCCCTTGAGCAGGACGCAGGGCGCTTTGGCAATGATCACCGTCAGGGTGTCACTTGCCACGCTTTCCTTGACGATCCGCTCCAGATTTTGTACGTCAAAGGAGCTGATCTCAATGACATTTTGTACGCCAACCGCGCGGCAGAGCGCTGCCAGATCAATGGCGTAGGTCTCCTCGCCCTTGAGCGTCTTACCCGTGGCGGCGTGCTCCTGGTGTCCCGTCATGCCCGTGGTGCGGTTATCCAGGATCATTACCGTACCCGTGGATTTGTTGTAGACCATTCCGATCAGGGAATTGATTCCCGTATGTAAGAAGGTGGAGTCACCGATCACGGCAACCCAGTTTTTGATAAATTCCTTGCCTCTCGCCTTTTCCATGCCGTGGAGAGCGGAGATAGAGGCGCCCATGCAGATGGTGGTGTCAATGACACCCAGAGGGGCGACGGCTCCTAAGGTGTAACAGCCGATGTCACCCGACGCGTGGATCTTGAGCTTGTTCAGCACCGAGAAGACGCTTCTGTGGGGACAGCCGGGGCAGAGAATGGGAGGACGGTTGGGGGTGAGAGTCTTTTCAAAGACCACCTCGTCCTCGCCGAACAGCACGCGGCGCAACAGATTCGCGCTGTATTCGCCCTGACGCGTGAACAGCTCCTTGCCCTTGACCTCGTAGCCCCACGCGCGGATCTGCTCCTCCATTACGGGCTCCAGCTCCTCAAAGACGTAGACCGTTTCCACTTCCTTCATAAAGCGATCCACCAGCTCGCGGGAGAGGGGATTCACCAGACCGAATTTCAGAACGCTTGCTTCGGGGCAGACCTCCTTGACGTACTGGTATGCCACGCCACAGGTGATAAAGCCGAGCTTTCTGTCCCCAAGCTCTAAGCGGTTGACGGGGAGAGACGCCGCGTCTGCCGCCAGACGCGTCTCGCGGGCTTCCACGACCTTGTGTCTGCCGATGGCAGAGGCGGGCATCATGACGTATTTCGCCACATCACGGGTGTATTCCTTGTCCGCGATCTCCGCGCGGTCACACAGCTCCACAGCACTCTGGGAGTGCGCCAGCTTGGTGGTGGTGCGGAGAATGACGGGGGTATCGTATTCCTCACTGAGCTCGTAGCCGTATTTCACGAAATCCTTAGCTTCCTGAGAGTCGGCGGGCTCTAAGACAGGAACGTGCGCGGCGCGGGCGATCATACGGGTGTCCTGCTCGTTCTGGGAGCTGGCAAGACCGGGGTCGTCGGCGACCACAAATACAGATCCGCCGCCCACACCCGTGTAAGAAAAGGTGTAAAGGGGATCGCTTGCTACGTTCAGTCCCACGTGCTTCATGCAGGCGAGGGAACGGACACCCGAGACAGAGGCGCCGATAGCGACCTCGGCGGCAACCTTTTCGTTGGGCGCCCACTCGGTATAGACCTCCTCGTATTTTGCGAGATATTCACTGATCTCCGTGCTGGGAGTTCCGGGATACGCGCTGGAAAGCTTGACTCCCGCTTCGTATGCGCCTCTCGCGATGGCTTCATTTCCAAGCATCATTTGTTTGTTTGCCACGATTATTTGCTCCTTAAATCCTTTACTCTTTTTGCTTTTCCTTCAAATCTCTGAAGGGTGTTGGGGGATTCCAGCTGAACCTTTGCGTCCAGTCCAAGTATTACCTTTAGTTTGTTCCGAACCTCGGCGGTGATCCGCTCCAGCGTTGCGAAGGAGTCGGTGATCTGTGCCAGCTCCACGCGAACGGTGAGCTTATCCAAATAGCCGTCCCGCTCCAGAACGATCTCATAGTGGGGACCAAGCTCGGCGATGCTGAGAATGACCTCCTCGATCTGGCTTGGGAAGACGTTGACTCCTCGGATCTTCAGCATATCGTCGCTCCGTCCCGAGAGATTTTCCATACGGCAGAAGGTTCTTCCGCAGGGGCATTTCTCGTAGAACAGGCGAGTGATATCCTTGGTTCGGTAGCGAATGAGAGGCAGTCCCTCCTTCTTGATGCAGGTGATGACCAGCTCACCCTGCTCACCTGCGGGAAGCACCTCGCCCGTTTCGGGGTTGATGATCTCGGGGATAAAGAAATCCTCCTGAATGTGCATACCCGTGTGCTCCAGACACTCGCCCGACACACCGGGACCCATCAGCTCGCTCATGCCGTAGTTGGAGGTGATCAGCAGATCCCGTCCCCAGTAGCGGTGCATCTCCTCTCTCATGGCGTCGGTGAGAAGCTCGCTGCCCACGAGAGCGATCTTGACCTTCAGATCCTTTTCGGGATCGACTCCCATCTCTCTTGCCACCTCCGCAAGACGGAGGGCGTAGGAGGGAGTAGCGACCAGCAGAGAGGTCTCAAAGTCCTGCATATACATGATCTGCTTCTGAGAGTTGCCCGTGGAGGAGGGAACGATAGCGGCGCCCACATTCTCCAGACCGTAGTGCAGCCCAAGCGCGCCGGTGAACATACCGTAGCCAAAGCAGATCTGCGCCACGTCATGGGAGGTGGCGCCGCCCATGCAGGCGATTCTGGATACACATTCGGTCCAGGTTTTCAGATCGTTTTCGGTATATCCCACCACGGTGGGTTTACCCGTAGTTCCGCTGGAAGCATGGATACGAACCAGCTCATCACGGGAAACGGCAAAGAGCCCGAAGGGATAGTTGTCTCTCATGTCCTGCTTGGTAACGAAGGGAAGCTTGGCAAGGTCTGCAAGACACTTGATGTCGTCGGGACACACCCCCGCCTCCTCCATTTTTTTGCGGTAGGGAGGCACGTTGTCCCAGACTCTCCGTACCGTTTCCTGCAGCCGCTCCAGCTGAAGAGCCTCCAGCTCCTCGCGGGGCATTGTTTCTTCTTTTGACCAGATCATAACGAAGTTCCTTTTTTATGTAAAAATATTGGATTGCAAGTCGAAAAACGAATACAAAAATTATACCATATTTTACTGGAAAAGTCAAGGATTTTCAAGGGCTTTTTCCATCTTTTTTATCGAAAACCGTCGAACCTTTCAAATAAAAAATCCGCACCCTGATTCGCCGTTTGGCGCATGCAGATGCGGACTGTTCGTATATCGTTTGCGAGCGTTTTACGACTCGGCTCTCACAAAAGACGAACAGCCCATGCTAAAATAATAAAAGTAATAAAAATACTTCTTCATAAGCATGATCTGATTCCTCCCTTGTGAATTGATTGCACCTATTATACGCCCATCTTACGGGTTTGTCAATAGGTTTTCGAAAAATAAACGGAAATTATAAAATTATACCTGATGAAAGGAATGAACGAAAAAAGAAACGGGAGAGATCTCCCGTTTCAATCGCATATGTCCTTTATTGTTATCCCAAGATCTCCGAGCGGAAATAGGCGCCCACGTCATATATCAATTTCAAAAACGTGGGAACAAGAGGGGTTGGCAGACGCTGGGGCTTGATCTGTGCGCCTGTCTCAAAGCTCAGAGAGCCCGTATATCCGATCTTTTTCAGCTCCGCGGTGAACTCGTACCAATCAATGGTACCCGAAAAGGGCGCCAGATGGCTGTCGCTGATACCGGGATTATCGTGAATGTGCAGACACTTGATGCGACTGCCCAAAATGGGAACGTAGTTGAAAAACCGTTTGCCAAGCATATTCAGGTGTCCCGTGTCCATGCAAAGACCGAAGCATTCCTTCCCGGCAAGCTCGTTGAGTCGGTCGATCTGCGCTACCGCCAGATGGGGATCGGAGCAGTGTCCCTCGTAATAGGAGGCGGTGGAGCCCGAGCGGTAGAGGTTCTCCATGCAGATCACCACACTCGTCTTTTTTGCCGTCTCCAGAAGAGATTCATACATTCTTTGGTTCAGCCTGTCGATATAGACAGGATCGTTTCCGTCCTTGAGAGGACCTCCTGAGGGGGAATGCCCGTGGATGATCACGTAAGGGCAGCCTACCGCATCGGCAAGCTCGATGATATTGTGATACAGACCGATGCAATAGTCCGCAATATCCTCTCTTCCTTCCACGTAAAAAGGGAAGGGTGTGTGGAGCTGACCGATCCGCAACCCGTTTTTCTTGATCGCTTCAAGCTCGGGAGCAAAATAGTCCAGCATTTCGTCAAGGGATCGCTCAAAAATGCAAAGATCCTTCAGCACGGGCGCCTGAGCGATCACCCTCCGAATGGAAGGGGCATGATCGTAAAGGCTCCAATCCACGGCAGTAAAGCCTGCCTCGGCAATCATTCGGTAGCCGTCCTCTGCGCCGAATTGCTTGATGATCTCTCCGGTATTGATACAAATATCCATGTAGTGTACTCCTAATTTATTTGGATTCCTGTTCTTCCTTCTTTTTCTTTTTCAGCATGACCACGTCTTCCCGACGGTAGAGCTTGGGCGGAGTGTCGGGGGAGGCGAGAAGGCGGACCTTCACCGTTCCCACCAGAGGATTGATCTCGGTAACAGTTCCGTTTCCGTCGGCGGTGCGGACCAGAGAATCCACGGGAGGCGTTCTCTTGATCTCATACTCGTATGCCTCGTGCTCGTAGCGCAGACAGCACATCAAACGTCCGCAAATGCCCGAGATCTTGGCGGAGTTGAGAGAGAGGTTCTGCTCCTTTGCCATCTTGATGGATACCTGACCGAAATCCGAGAGGAACAGGGTACAGCACAGCGGTCTGCCGCACATACCCATGCCGCCCATCAGCTTGGCTTCGTCGCGGATACCGATCTGGCGCAGTTCAATTCGAGTACGGAAGACCGAGGCAAGATCCTTCACAAGCTCACGGAAATCCACTCTGCCCGAGGAGGTAAAGTAGAACAGGAGCTTGGAGTTGTCAAAGGTGTATTGCGCGTCGATCAGCTTCATATCCAGTCCGTGAGAGGCGATCTTCTGTGCGCATACGCGGAAGGCTTCCTCCTCCTTGTGTCGGTTTGCCTCCTGATGCTGCTTGTCGGTCTCGGTGGCAACGCGGAGAATGGGGCGTAGGGGCGGAACGGTATCGGATTCCTTTACCATGGTGTTGCCCATGGAGACCTCGCCGTATTCCTGACCTCGCGCCGTCTCTACGATGGCAAACTCGCCCTTGCGGATCTGCTTGCCCGCGGGATCGAAATAATAGGTTTTTCCCGTGCTCTTGAAGCGGATCCCCACCACCTCTACCATGGGAACGGGCTCGGTCTCGGCAGCCTCCTCGGGCATGACCGTGACGGTGTCCTCACGGGCAGGAAAGCGGATCTCCTCGTATTCGCTGTCATTGAATGCGGGATGATTCTGCGCCTGCGCGGCGTTCATGGTCAAACGGTCAGAGCCGCGGCGGTTGTTTCTGTTTCCTCGGTCGCCCCCGTTTTGGGAGGGAGGGGACTTTTTCTTTTGGGCGGGATTTTCGGCCCTTTCGGGGACGGTCATCGCCTCATTCTGTGTCTTCTGGACATTGTCTCTCGTCTCGGATGGCTTTCCGCCTCTGTGACGGTTCCGTCTGCGGCGGTTTTTGTTCTGAGGGGCTCCGCCGCCCTGCTCGCCGCTCTTGGGAGATGTGTCCTTTCCGCCGTTCACCGTGGGAGCCTTGGGCGCGGGAGCATCATGCGCGTTTCCCTTATTCTCCTTGGGCGTCTGTGCGCCGACATGCGCGGACGTACCCTCTCCGCCACCCGTCGGCTCGATGAAATAGCCGCGTCGACGGTGGTGATTGCGGCGGTTTTGATTATGGTTCTTTTCCTGCTCGCCCGAGGGCGAGGGAGCTTTCTTTTCGTTTTCCATATGGATTCCTTTCTATATATGGCGTTCAGATTAGATCAATTCGGCGCGGATCACCATCTGCAACAGACAGAGTCGGATGCCTGCGTTTCGCCCCAGCTCGTCGATCGCCTGCCGAATGGCGACGTTCATTTGATAGAGAAAGGGGAGGGTAACCCTATCGCAAAGCTCCATTGCCCCGTCCCGATCCGCGAAGAAGGAAAGGGGAGCGTCGTCGCTTTTTTTCAACAGAAGCAGATCTCTCGCCCCCTCCGAGAGGGTGAGAAGCTGTGTCCGCAAGGGCTCCCGCTTCTGGGAGAGCCGATTCAGCAGAGGGAGAATGGCTCGCGCGCCCTCCTGACGGCAGGCGGCGCGGAGAAGCTCGGCGGCAAGAGCGCGATTCTGACCCACGGGAGACCATACCTCAGGCTCCAGGTATGCCAGCGCCTGCCCGATGCCACCGCCCGATGCCATAAGGATCTGGGCATAGGTCTTGGGATCGGTCTGCTTCATCTGTGCGGCACGGGAATCGTGGGCGCACAGATAGCGATCTACCTGCTCCGTGGATAACCGTTCGGTTCGCAAAATGGGGGCGCGGCTTCGCACCGTCTCCAAAAATGCGCCCGCGTTCTCGCAAAGCAGGAAAAAGTGTACGTAGGCGGGGGGCTCCTCTAAGGTCAGCAGAAAAGCGTTCTGCGCCTCTTGCGTCATTTTATCGGCTTCCTCGATGACGTAGATCTTTTTCTCTCCGTCATTGGGCAGAAGGTGGACGTCCTCCCGCAGATCGCGGATCACGTCCACGCCCATGGTCGCCTTTTCTCCCCGATCGATGAGGATCAGATCGGGAGACTTGTCCTCCAGAACCTTTTTGCAGGAAGGGCACCCTTTGCAGGGGATGGGGAGCGTCAGGTCGGCTTTTTTCTCGCAGACCAGCGCGGCGGCGCACAGCTTGGCAACCGTGTGCTTGCCCGTACCCGATGGACCCTCCAGGATCAGCGCGTGAGGGAGCGTTCCCGCGAGAATGTCGTCGCCCAGACGGCGGCGAAGGACGTCATTTCCAATGATATCCGTCAGCGCTTGTTTCATACGGCTCCTCCCTCTCTTTGATTCGGATTACATAACCCCACCTTACATTATAACAAATTTTTTTGTGTCTGTCAAGCAAATTTCAGGAAACATCGTGGATTTGCGTGAATATAATGAAGAAAAAAGCGTCTGTTCCCGCGACGGCTCTGACGAGGGACGGAAAGGAAGAATTTTTATGAGAGAAACGAATCAAAACGAGCATGTGCGAGGAGGATACGGCGTTCTCTGCCGAGGGCGGTATCCGTGCGCGGTGGCGGAGCTTAAGGGGAGCGCCGACTATCCCATGACAAGGGGAAGGGTGGAGCTGTATGCTACCCCCGCGGGGGTGGTGGTTTCCGCGCGGCTGTGGGGATTGCCCCAAGGCGCGGTGATGCGAATGTGCCTTATGAAGGGAGAGGGCGGCGCGGAGTCGCCCGTTTGCTTTCCCCTTCTGTATGAGCGAGGGGGAGAGGCGTGGTTTACCCACCTGACGGAAAAGCTCACACCCGCCGAGCGTGGGGAGATCTGCCTGACGGTCACCGACGCGCGGGAGAAAACGGGCGCTGTGATGGCATGGGGGATCCTGCGGAGCCGACGGGCAAGGTGCGGATGAGAGAAAACAGAAAGGGGGAATTTCCAAATCCCCCTTGATTTTTTTGCGGTTTTATGGTATCGTAATGGTAGAAAATCCAAGGAAAGAGGATAACGTATGAAACTGCAACTGATCGCCACCTGCCTGTTCGGTCTGGAAAAGCTCTTGGGAGAGGAGATCGACGCCCTCGGATATAAAAGGATCGAGACCATGGACGGACGGATCACCTTTGAGGGTGACGAGAACGCTTTGGCGGCGGCGAATATCCGCCTGCGGTGCGCAGAGCGAATTTATATCAAAATGGGCGCCTTTGAGGCGCGGAGCTTCTCGGAGCTGTTCGAGGGCGTAAAGGAACTGCCGTGGGAGAGCTTCATCGGTGAGGATGACGCCTTCCCCGTGAAGGGACACGCCATTCGCAGTCAACTGTTTTCGGTGCCCGATTGCCAGAGCATCGTCAAAAAGGCGGTGGTATCCCGTCTGTCGGAGAAATACGGCAGATCGTGGTTTGACGAGAGCGGCGTAAAATATCAGCTGGAGTTTTTCATTTTTAAGGACGTGGCAACGCTGATGATCGATACCTCGGGCGTGGCGCTTCATAAAAGAGGCTACCGTCCCGTGTCGGGTGAGGCACCTCTGCGGGAGACGCTGGCGGCGGCAATGGCGATGATCTCCCGTCCCCGCGAGGAAGTCCTTCTTTGGGATCCCTTCTGCGGCTCGGGAACTATCGCCATCGAGGCGGCAATGCTTGCCACGGGACAAGCCCCCGGACTTGACCGTCATTTTGCGGGGGAGAGCTTCCCGCAGATCCCTCTGTCGGTCTGGAAGACCGAGCGGGAGAGAGCCATGAGTGAGATCCGATTCGATTCCAAATTCGAGGTTTGGGCGTCGGATATCGATCCCGCCGTGCTGGAGGTGGCAAAGGAAAACGCCGAGCGCGCGGGCGTGGACGATCGGATCCAATTCTTTCTTAAGGACGCTACCGCTATTACAAAGCCCGACCGACGGGGAACGATCATCTGTAATCCTCCCTACGGCGAGCGCCTTATGACCGTGCGGGAGGCGGAGGAGCTTTACCGAAAAATGGGAAAGACCTTCTCCCGATTCGATCCGTGGCAGATCTACGTGCTGACCTCGGCGGAGAATTTCGAGCGGCTCTATGGCAGAAGGGCAGATAAGATCCGTAAGCTCTATAACGGTATGATCCCCTGCCGCCTCTATCAATATTTTAAGCCAAAGGGGACGCGATAAGGCTGCGAGGAAGTGGATGAGGGGGACTTTTGCAAAAGTCCCCCTCATCGCATTCCTCGTATCTCCGCAACCCAATCCGTCGGTACGGCGGCTCCGACGGAATGCTTCCAAAGAAAAAACAAAGACGATCGGTTAACCACAAGGAAAAGAACGATCGCCTTATTTTAGTCCCAAATCCCAAAACGTTGAAAAGTTTTTGGAGTTATTAGGGGACTTTTTTCAAAAAGTCCCCTAATAACTCGCATCCCTACATCCTTACTCATTCCACAACTCGGCTTTGCCCGTGGAGACCATGGACGCACCGGCGCCGAGGGCTTGGAAGACCTCGTCCTTGAATTCGATGAGACCTCCCGCAATAATGGGAACGGAGGTTTTCTTTTTAATACGGGCGATCGCCTTATACGCCACGCCGGGCATGATCTCCACCAAGTCGGCGCGGGACTGGCGCAGGGCATCGGCGGCGGTGTCCACCGAACGGGAATCCACCATAAAGAACCGCTGGACACAGGGAACGCCGATATCCTTGGCGGCACTGACGATATTGGTCCTCGTGCTGATGATCCCGTCCACGCCTTTGGTGGAGAGATAGCGGACGCCCGACGCGTCCTTGCTGAGTCCGTCGGTAAAGTCCATGTGGATAAACAACAGCTTACCCGCCTCGTGAGCGCGGGTGACCAGCCGCTCCATGTCCAGAATATTGGAGCTGAGAAGAAAGACGGTCTGAACCTCCGAGCGCAGGGCGGCTTCAAAATCCTGCTCGGTGCGGACGGCGGCAATAATGGGATAATTTTCAAAATCCAGCATAGGAATGCTCCTTTCGTTTTCTCGGTTACGGGGCAGGTCGGGCAGATCGCTTCAGAGCGAGGGAGCACGCTTCGGGGCGGCTTCTCCGCAGGATCATCTCGGTTCGCTCGTCGGTCTCTATGATACAGGCGTGACGCTTTTTGTTCTTCGTTTCCCAAATCAGAATCAGGGAAGGCGCGTCGGGGCGCGTGCGGGCGTCCACCGTTTCTTCGGGTGCCATTCTCGCCACGGTCTCGGCGGAGGCATCGGTGAGATAATCCGCGAGGGTGAGCTGCTCCAGATCCAGCTCAAGGAGTACCTTCCGCGCGCGTTTGCCGAGGATCTTTGCCACGGACAGCGCACCGCCCAGAAAGTCGTATTCGTATTCCACGCTCAGGTGCTTCCGCGTCAGCAGGATCAGAGCTACCTCAAAGAGCCCCGTCAGCAGAAGCGCGTAGGGGGCAAAGGTAGCAAGAAACCAGACCGCGCCAAGAATGGCAAGAAGACCGTAGGCGCAGAAAATAAAAATACAGCGTCGGAGATGCGCTCCTCTGCGGGGCAAGGGAAGGACACGCTCATAACTGCTTGTGTGATCCATAAAAGACCTCCTTACGGGAGTATAACTTGAATACAGTATATCATAATTTGAGGATCCTTTCAAGATTTGAGGGGAAAATTTTAAAAAAATCTTGACATGTTTTTCATTATGGTGTATGATAGTATCGAAAACGAAATCAAGGAGAGGGCATATGATAGATCGCGAAGCGTTGTACCGTGTTGCGGAGGATGCCGTAAGAGATGAGGAGCTGTCGGCAGGAGAGATCCCCGCCATTGATCTTTACGTGGATCAGATCATCAATCTGGTGAACGAGAAGCTCAAGGGAGGATCGGATCGGTACAGCGAAAGACAGCTGACCAAGACGATGATCAATAATTATTCCAAGGACGGGCTGATCACGCCCGTCAAGGGGAAGAAATATAACAAGGAGCAGATCGTACAGATCCTGACGGTGTATACGCTGAAGAATACCCTGTCTATGGGAGAGATCAAGAGGATGCTGCACGGTGCGTATGAGACAGAGGGCTTTGACGGCGAGGCGCTGGCGCAAATATACGACCGCTATATTGCCCTGAAGCGGGAGAATCGGACATACTCCATGGAGATCTTAGAGGAGCTGATGCGTCGGTATGAGCTGGAGGAACGGGACGAGAGCGAGCAGATGCTGCTGATCGGATCGTTGCTGTCTCTGAGCGCGTTTTTGAGGAATATGGCTCAGGCGATCCTGGAAGAGAGCTATCCGCCTCTGCCCGATCCCGATGAGAAGAAGGAAGAAGAAAAGAAGGATAAAGAGGAGAAAAAGGAGCGAGAAAAGGTAGAAAAGAAGGAGAAGAAAAAAGAGGAAAAGGGCGAGGCGAAGAAGGAGAAAAAGGAAAAGAAGAAAAAAGAGAACGCCGATGCTGATTCCGAGTGAATAAAGAAATGAATAAAAGAAAAGACGACCGCTCGTAGAGAACACGGGCGGTCTTTTTGTATAATTGTATAAGGAATAGAACGGTCGCCTTATTTTATTCCCAAATCCAAAAACGTTGAATTTTTTGGGGGTTATAGGGGGCTTTTTACAAAAAGCCCCCTAACAAACCGCGTCGCCGCGTTCCGGCGTCCCCCTATCTTCTCGTGGCTTCCTCGATGACCTCCAGAAGGCGGAAGCGGACCTGATAGGCGGGGCGGTCGGTCTCCGTAATGACGCGGTACTGATCTTCCGTAAAGCCCACGGAGATATAGGCGTCCTCGGAGGAGGAGCGGGAGGCGGCGCCCAGACACATGGGCGGGAAGAGAACGCACCACCAGTTCTGTCCATCCGCGTCGCCGATCATCACCCGTAGGGAAAGATACTGCCCCGAGGGAAAGCAAAAGGCTTCGTAATTCCTTGTGGGGTAGACCTCCTCGTCCAGCGTGATGCGGACCGAGTGAGAGCAGCCGTGAGCGGCAAGGGTATCCTCGGCGGCTTGCGCCAGCAGAGGAATATTCTCCCGAACCGTAGCCGCCGCTTCCTCACGGGTATCGCAGAGGCGGAGCAGAGGCTCGCTCACCTCCAGTATGGCGTCCCGAACCGCAAGCTTCAGTGCTTGATCCTTTTCGGAATCCGAGTTGGCAAGCACGTGGAGACGGAGCACGTCGGAATAGATCTCAGTCTCCCCATGAACGGGGAGCAGACCGATCACCAAAAAAATAAGACAGAAGGTAAGGATCAGAATAGATAGCTTTTGCATAAAAAAGACTCCTTTTCAAGGTGTGGTTTCGTATGGAACCATGATTCCCTGAAAAGGAGTGCTTTATTCAGATAAAATAAATTTTTTATGGATTCAGAATATCGAAATGCGTACAGATCTCCTTGGGGCGCAGGATCTGCTTTGCTGTGGCGCCCGCCCGCTGTCGTTCAAACAGAATGGGATATTCCTCCTCGGGATTAGCCATGGCGCCGAATGCCTTGGCGCCCAGCACGATGATCTCTGAGGACGCATCACAGTGGAAGAGCGGGACGGTGGAGCGTGGGTTTCCGATGCCGAAGCTGGTGATAAGAACCGTTGATACGCCACCGTTTTCGGTACGGAGCGCCGTGCCGGGACCTTCGCATTTCAACCCGAGAACGGTCAACTCGCCCCCGTCGTTCAGCACCTCCAAATCGCCCCGTTCGGGATTCAGATTATAAGCGATCACCGTCTGTCCGTGAAATTCGTAGGGGATCATTTTGGCGTAGATTGGCTCTACGCCCTCCCGAGTAAGACAGGTATCCATGGAGTAAGAGCCCGTGGTGCAAACACAGTTGTCAAGGATGACTCGACCGCCTCGTACCGTATTAAAATACATCGCGGCAGTCTGTGTGTGCAGATCCCACAGGATCAGCGGTCGGCGACCGGCATGACAGAGAAGACGGAAAGCACCGTAGAATTGCTCAAAGGTATAAAGATGGGACATGCGCAGAGGGAGCTCGCTGTCTCCCTCCAGTCGGAACAGACAATCACATTCACCCGAGATCAGCTTCTCTCCCACCTGCATATCGCAGAACAGAAAGTCCACCCGTTCCACCGTTTCGGGAACGCTGACGGTGCCGTTTACCAAATACCGCCCGATGCCAAAGACTACCGTGGGCGCGCCCGAGCGGAACGCCGCCTGAATTGCCTCGGTAGAGTCGGTGATGCCGTCTCCGACAGCGCCGAAATCGTCCACACAGACAATGGGTGTCTTGAATATGCCGTCATCGGCGGGAAAATCGGGAATCGAAAGGGGAGCGGACAGCGTGGCAAAGGACTTGCCGTTTTGGCTGACCGCCGTGCCGCGGATCTCATAGACGCGATCGCCCTTGGTACCATAGGAAAGCTCTCCCGCGCAATCGGTAAGAGAGCAGGCGCTGTGCTCTGAGACCTCCAGAAGGGGAGCACCCTCGCAGACCACCTTGCGGCAGATGGGGTTAGAGCCGAGGGAGAGAATCCCTACGCGGGAGATCCGAGTCATGTTCACCTGATCAAACACGCAAAGGGAGGACCGGGGGGAGTAGATACCTACCTCAAACCCTTCAATATCCACGTGACGGAAAACGCCCTCGGTGGAGCAAGGCAGCTCCAGACCGCGCGCCGCCTTCTCGGCGCGGATCCGCAGATTTTCCACCCGTCCCGAGTTATTGGCGACAAAGCGAAGCCCCACCGCCCCCTCGTTGCCATGTCCGCAATCGATGGTCAGATCCACACAGGTGTTGAGCTGAGAGACGTTGCTTCGCTCCCGCTCACAGCAGAGGGGATCGGTGGTATAGGCAAGGATAGGCTTTTGCTTGCCCGCCTCAAAGCCCGCGGCGTGATCCGCAAGGCGGATCACGGTGCTCTCGCGGCTCTCACCCATGACGTGGATCCCGCGAGTCATGGTGTAGAAGGGTTCCTCGTTGAATACGTTGTAAAGATCGGTCAGCGTATAAGTCACGGTGTCACTGACCAGATACGTGCCCGCAGGGAAATAGAGAATACAGGCGGGGGGCGTGTATTCGGGGAAGATCACGCGGATCTTACCGCGGCGGATCTTGTCCTCAAAGCCGATATAGACCTCACCGCCGTCGGGACGGCGCATCTGCTCCAGCTTATCGTATGTCTCTCGGATCCCGTTCCGCTCTCGGACAAGAACGTCATCAAACGCGCGTCGGAGGGCGGCGGTGCAGTCCACCTTGCCCGTGTTGTCGGCATAGTAGGGCTCTTTTGTTACGTCGATAATGACGGGAGAAGAAAAGGGGTATTTCATAAAGCCTCCTCAGTAAGAGTTTCTTTGAGACCATTATACGGGAAAGGGCGGGAGATGTCAAGGG